>JAVVGH010000018.1:0-10140 GCA_032249215.1 Pyrobaculum sp. | reverse complement strand
CAGGGAGCAGGCGCTTGAGTATCTGAGGGAGGGCTTCCGGCGGGCGGGCGCGTCCATAGAGGAGAGGCTTCTGGAGGCCGCCGTGGACGCCCTCGGCGGCGTGGTGGGATGGCTCGCCTACTTCGGCCTCAACGCCCTGCGGGACCCCGCAACGGCCCTGGAGGCCACCGTGGAGCGGGCCGCGGAGGTCGCCGCGGGGGAGTTCTGCAACTTCGTGAGGTACATGGGGACCCGGCGCTACGTCTCCGTGGCTAAGCTGGCCGCCGCGGCGGGGGGCGCCAGGTGGTCCGACGTGAAGAGGCTTCTGCAGGCGGAGGAGGGGAGGCCTATAAGCGACTCCGAGGTGACTAAGCTCCTCCGGAACTTGGTGGACTACGGCTTCTTGGAGAAGCGCGGGGAGCTGTACGCCGTGCCGGACCCCGTCCTCAGGAGGGCTCTGCGGGACATACAGTGTTTAATATAGCCATTTGTTGATCCGTGGTTAAGGAGGTTAAGCAGGCCATAAGGGAGCGCATTTGGCGCATCCTGGAGGAGAGGGACCTAGCCGCCTTCCCGAGGCCTGTCTACGGCAGGATACCCAACTTCAAGGGGGCTGAGGAGGCGTGTCGGAACCTCGCGTCCACGGAGGAGTTTAGGAGTGCCCGCCTCGTGAAGATAAACCCAGACGCGCCTCAGAGGCCCTGTAGGGAGCTGGCGCTGTCGCTGGGCAAGGCGGTGGTGATGCCGACGCCTAGGATAAGGGAGGGCTTCCTCCTGCTGGACCCCGGCCTGATCCCCCGCGGCGCCTATCGCGAGGCGTCCACCATCTCCGGCGCCTTCAAGTGGGGGCGGCCGGTGAAGCCTTGGGACCTCCCGCCGGTTGACATGGTGGTGGTGGGGTCCGTCGCCGTGAACCCCAAGACTGGGAGGAGGCTGGGCAAGTCCCACGGCTACGCCGAGATCGAGTGGGGCATCCTCTCCGGCCTGGGCAAGGTTGGGGAGGAGACCCCCGTCGCCACCACGGTGCACGACGTCCAGCTGGTGGAGGACGACATACCCCGGGAGCCCTTCGACCTGCCCGTGGACATAATAGCAACGCCCACAAGGCTGATAAGGACGGCGAGGAGGGACCCCAAGCCCAGGGGCATCTTCTGGGAGTACGTCACCGACGAGATGCTGAGGGAGATCCCCCTGCTCTCCGAAGTCAAAATGTTTTTATGTAAGTAAGAAAAATCGTTTATGTCTTGGAGGGTCGCGATTACAATTGCGGGGCTGGACTCTGGGGGCGGCGCCGGCATCCACGCCGACGTGAAGACCTTCGCCGCGCTGGGGGTCCACGGCGCTACGGCGCTTACCTGCGTCACGGCGCAGAACACCTACGAGGTGAGGGAGGCGCAGTGTCTCCAGCCTTCGCTTGTGAGGTCGCAGATTATGGCTGTGTGGGACGACATGGGGATAGACGCGGGGAAGACCGGGATGCTGGGCACCAAGGAGATCATCGAAGAGGTGGCGTCTACGGTGTCAAGGCTGGGGTTACCCCTGGTGGTGGACCCCGTGATGATAGCCAAGTCGGGCGCCCCCCTCATCTCGGAGGACGCGGTTGAGGTTTTGAAGAGGAGGCTTATCCCCCTCGCCAAGGTGGTGACGCCCAACCGCCACGAGGCCGAGAAGCTGACCGGCATGAAGATCTCGGGGCTGGAGGACGCCAGGAGGGCGGCCGCCGCCATACACAAAGAGCTGGGGGCGGAGGTGGTCGTCGTCAAGGGCGGCCACCTGGAGACGCAGGAGGCGGTGGACGTGGTGTACGTCGGCGGCGTCTTCCACGAGGTCTCCACGCCCCGCCTAGACTCGAGGGCGACCCACGGCACCGGGTGCTCGTACTCTGCGGCCATAGCGGCGGGGCTGGCCAAGGGGCTGGAGCCGCTTGAGGCCGTCAAGACGGCTAAGCGGCTGATATACATGGCGATTAAATACGGCGTGGCCAGGGGCAGGGGACACTGGGCCGTCAACCCCATGGCCTGGCTGGAGATCCCGGCGGAGAGGTGGCGCGCGGTGGAGGAGATGAACGAGGCGTTGAGGCTGATCGAGGAGAACGCGGAGAAGTTCGCCAGGGCCATACCGGAGGTGCAGAGCAACCTCGGCTACGTCATCGACCTCCGCTACGCCAGAGGCCGCGGCGACGTGGCGGCCGTGCCGGGGCGCATAGTGAACTACATGGGCAGGGCCAAGCCCTCCGGCCCGCCTGTCTTCGGCGCCAGCGACCACGTGGCGAGGAAGATACTTGCGGCGGCGGCGGCGCGGGACCCCAGCGTGAGGTCTGCCATGAATATCAAGCTGGACCCCGCCGTGTTGGAGCGGGCGAAGGCGCTGGGCATGTCTGTGGCTTATGTGGACAGGCGGAAGGAGCCGGAGGAGGTGAAGAAACGCGAAGGCGCCACTATGCAGTGGATAATGGAAGAGGCGTATAGACAGACCGGGGGGAAGACGCCCGACTTAATCGTGGACTTGGGCGACTGGGGCAAGGAGCCGATGATTACTGTGCTTGGGAGAAGCCCTAGGGAGGTGGTGGAGAAGGTCCTGAGGCTACTGAGCTAGCCTGTCTCTGAACTCCTCCACTATTTTTTGTATCTCCTCGGCCAGCCGCAGGTCCTTCTCCGTGACCTTGTTGCCGGCGTCGTGGGTGGTGAGCCTTAGGGTTAGGTTTACGTAGCGGAGCTCCACGTCGGGGTGGTGGTTGAGCCTCTCGGCGGCCTCGGCCACCCGCCGGAGGAACTCCACCGCGTCGAGGTACTTCTTGAACTTGAGCCGAAACACGATGGCCTCCTCCCTCTGCATATACCTACCCCGTCTACACTTTTTAAGTCGTATCGGGGAAGGTTCATGGACCCCGTGGAGGTGCTGAAGAGATACAGAACCGTGGCGGTGGTGGGCGCGTCTAAGGACCCGAGCAAGTGGGCCCACATAGTCCCTAAGTACCTCAAGGAACACGGCTACCGCATAATCCCCATAAACCCCACCGCCTCTGAGATACTCGGCGAGAAGGCGTACAAGTCGCTGATGGAGGTGCCGGAGGAGGTGGAGGTGGTGGAGGTGTTCCGGCCCAGCGAGGAGGTGCCCAAGATAGCGGAGGAGGTGATCCAGCGGAGGAAGGCCCGCGGCGACGTGAAGGTGCTCTGGCTCCAGCTGGGCATCACCGCAGACGAGGACACAAAAAAGAGACTCAAAGAGGCCGGCATAGCGCTTGTGGAGAACGCATGCATGATGGAAACACATCAACGACACCTAAGGTAGAAGGCAGCGCCGCGTCACCTGCCTAGAGGCATCTACCCGCGACTAGCTTTAGATTTTATGTAAAAAGGTTGGGTGTTTTATAGGGTTGGAGAAGCCCTTACTTCTTCTTTTCCTCTTCCTTTTTCTTCTCCTCTACCTTTTTCGGAGGCGCACACATGAAACCCCCCTCCACATGAGTATATAACTGTTTCTCACGCCTTTGGAAATAATTATTAACCCGCATTCGAGAGTTCTGTCATGGCAGTTGACCCCGTATGTGGAATGGAGGTGGACCCCGCCAAGGCAAAGTACAAAACGCTGTACAGAGGCAAGGTCTACTACTTCTGCTCCCCCATGTGTAAGGAGGAGTTCGAGAAGAGGCCTGAATACTACCTGCAACACGGGCCCCAGGGCATGCCGCACCACCACTGATGGAGGTTAAGGTAGGGGTTAGGGTAGGGGGGCGCGAGACCGTTTTGAAGATCTTGGGGATGCACTGCGCCACCTGTTCGTTGACTGTGCAGAGGGCTTTGCTGTCGGTGAGGGGGGTCAGGTGGGCGGAGGCCTCGCTGGCGAGCAACGAGGCTAAGGTTGTCGCCGGCCCCGAGCTGGACTACGGGGAGCTTCTAAAGGCCGTCAGGCGGGTGGGCTACGACGTATATAGGGAGGCTGTCTACATCTCGGTGCCCGGCGCGCGGCCGGAAGACGCGGCGGCCGTGGAGCGGGCGGCGCGGCTCTGGGGCGTCTTCAAGGCCTCCTTCAACCCCGCCACGGCGGTGCTGTATGTGGAGTACAACCCGCTGGAGGTAGGCCCCGGGGACGTCGCCGAGGCCGTAAGGAGGGCCGGCTTCCGGGCAGGCGAGGTTTCGAGGTCTGAGGTAGATGTCGACGTGGATAGGAAAGCCGCCGAGAGGGAGGCCAGGTACATCGCCGCCAGGCTCGTCCCGGCTGTACCCATCACGGCCCTCCTCATGGCCTCCATGGTCCTCCCGGCGGTGCCTCCGCTTGTCCAGCTCCTCCTGGCCTCGGTGGTTCAGCTCTACTCGGGGTGGAGGTTCCTCTCAGGGGCCTACAGGGCGTTTAGGAACAAGACGGCGAATATGGACACCTTGGTGGCGCTGGGAACAACCTCCACCTTCCTGTACAGCGCCTACGCCGCATTGACAGGGGGCCACACCTTCTTCGAAGCCTCGGCGGCCGTGATCACCTTCGTCCTAGCCGGTAGGTACGTGGAGGCCCGGATGAAGCTCAAGACGGGCGACGCCGTGAGGAAGCTGGCGCAGATGACCCCACCCAAGGCCCGGGTGAAGACAGGAGGCGGCTTCGCCGAGGTGGATTCGGCCCAGGTGGAGCCGGGCCAGCTGGTGGAGGTGAGAGAGGGGGAGGGGGTCCCAATAGACGGCTACGTGGAGGAGGGGGTGGGGTACGTGGACGAGTCGGCCTTTACAGGCGAGCCGATGCCCGCCGAGAAGAAGCCCGGCGACTTGGTGCTCGCCGGCACTCTGCTGATGAGGGGGCGGCTCGTAGTTAGGGCCACCAGGTCTGGGGCCCACACCTACCTCGCAGAGGTGGTGAAGCTGGTTAGGCAGGCCCAAAACGCGAGGCTCGCCATGCAGAGGCTGGCTGACCGCGTCGCCGGCGTCTTCACATGGGTTGTCTTAGCCGTAGCGGCGGCCACCTTCGCGGCGTGGGCCCTGCGGGGGGCGGCTCCGGAGCAAGCTCTACTCTTCGCGGCGTCTGTCCTCGTGGTTGCGTGTCCCTGTGCCCTCGGCCTCGCGACACCGCTGGCGGTCGTCGTGGGCGTCGGCCGCGCCGCAGAGAAGGGACTCCTCGTGAAGAATCCCGAGGCCTTCGAGAAGGCCCTGAAGGCGCGGTTCGCCGCCTTCGACAAGACCGGGACGCTGACCTGGGGGTCCCCACGCGTGGTGAAGTACGTAGGCGACGCGGAGGCTCTGACCTACGCCGCCTCCGCCGAGTCCAAGTCCACGCACCCCCTCGCCCGGGCGCTTGTGGACTACGCCTCCGAGCTGGGGCTGGCGTTGCGCCCGCCGGATTCCTACGACTCCTTCCCGGGCATGGGCGTCTACGCCTCTGTCGGCGGCAGGTCGGTGGGCGTCGGCAACGAGAAGCTGATGGAGGCCCTCGGCGCAGAGACGCCGCGGGACATGAGGCACCTCGCCGAGGAGCTGAGGGCCCAAGGGCTGTCCGTGGTGTACGTGGCGGTAGACGGCGAGGTCAGGGGGCTCGCGGCCGTGGGAGACGAGCTGAGGCCAGACGCGGCGGCGGCAGTCCAGAGGCTGAGGTCGATGGGGCTTGAGCCCGTGGTGGTGTCCGGCGACAGCGAACGCGCCGTCGCCGCCGTGGCCGCCAAGCTGGGCATCTCCAGATACTTCGGCGGCGCCGAGCCTGAGAAGAAGGCCGAGATCGTGAAGAAGCTTAGGGAGGAGGGGGGCGTGGTCTTCGTGGGCGACGGCGTCAACGACGCGCCTGCCCTCGCCACGGCAGATGTGGGCATCGCGGTCAGCAACGGCACGGAGGTGGCTAAGGAGGCAGGCGACGTGGTGGTGGCTAGGGGAGACCTCTCGAAGGTTGTGGAGTTCCTCCAGCTCTCCCGGCGCGTGGTGTCCAACGCCAAGTTCAACCTCTTCTGGGCCTTTGCGTACAACATGGCCCTTATACCCGTCGCCGCCGGGCTCTTCTACCCCGCCCTCTACCTCAAGCCGGAGCTCGCCGGGCTGGCCATGGCGCTAAGCAGCATCACCGTCACGGCAAACGCCCTGAGGCTTAGGAAGGCTTAACCCTTGATCTTCCGCCGGTGGGTCTTTTAGTATTGTTTTAAAATAAACGAGGGATTTTTAAAGCACGAGAAAAAGAGGGTCATGTCCAAACAGAAGCTAAAGTTCTACGACATAAAAGCCAAGAAGTCGTTCGAGACAGACAAATACGAGGTGATGGAGAAGAAGACCGCCCGCGGCCCCATGATGTTCGCAGTCGCCACGTCGCCGTACACCGGCATCAAGGTCTACAGACTCCTAGGCAAGAAGAAATAAGAATAAAAATAAACAAACCCCCAACCCCCCTTTTTCCCGTGATCGACCGGGTTCTTGGCTCATCCACAAAGATAAAGATGGTCATAGCCCTCTGGCGGCACGGCGAAATGAACCTCACAGAACTCGCCAGACGCTCCCAAGCGTCGCAACGCGTCGTCGAGGAGCAGATAAAACCCCTCATACAATACGGCATAATAGAGGTGAAGACCGTCGGCCGCATGAAGCTCTACCGCCTATCCCCCGACCCCGCCGTACGACAGCTCGCAGAGGCCCTCGCCCTCCTAGACCAAGCCCTCGCCGCCGCTTCCGCAGACGAAGAAGAAACAGATTAATCCCTATCCATTGGCAGAACTGCGGCTATTTGGCTACTGCCTCTTTACGACTGGATGTAGCAACAGACCTCCGACTAGAATCGCCATGGAGACTGAGAAGGCCGTTGTGAAGCGCCACCAGTCGTAGAGTCCGTATAGCACCGCCGTCTCGGCGAAAACCCTCGCGACATAGGGAGGGAGATTCTGCACTACTTTAAGTATCCCCTCCGGCAAGAGCTCCGCCGGCATGAAGTAGCCGGTGAGAAACGCCAAGAGCAAGAAGAGCGGCGTGGGGAGCACAGGAGGCGTGACGCCGGATCTGAGCCTTATATCTGCCGCGGAGATCAACAGACCTACCCCGACGCCAAACAAGACGTTAGAGATGAAGGCCACGAGGAACCCCACGTTGGTGAAGACCGACGCGGGGTGACCCACCAAGTAGGCAAGCACGGCGATAGAGAAGAGAGACATCAGAGAGAGGGCCAGCGAGCCGAGCGCAACCGCCAGGAGAGACACGTACCTGCCTTTAGGGCTAAGATACAGCCTCTTCAGGAAGCCAGTTACATGGAGGCTGTACATGGTGAATGCCACCGTCAGCATTAGGTAGAAGCCTATCACCAAGCCCATCCTCACCAGCCACGTGGAGTTTACAGATCCACGGAAACCTGTGCTTAAATCCACGTAGTGCACGCCTCCGCCAAACTGCGGCGACCATTTCGGAATACTTACTAAGATGTGCGTCTCGTTGCGGAATACAGAGATCGCCGATACATTCGCCGTAACCACATCGATTTTATACGTCGCGTTGTGCATAACGCCGCCTTCTACATACAGTAGGTTCATCGTAATGTTGCGGAGTTCGCCGAATTGCTGGAGGTAAAGCGCCTTCTCCACTAGGCCCGCCACCATCGGTCCGTATACGGAGGTGGAGTATATCGTCACATTGCCGTTGGTTGCGACGTAGACTGCGGCGCGGCCCACCGCCGCTTGTTTCTTGAGGAAGTTGATGGGGTCGTCCAGCCCCTCCACCACCTCCGCCGTGATGTTGTACCATCTAAGCCATTCGGCGAGCCTCTCCGCCGTGGAGGAGTTGGATATATACACGGCGACCCTAGGTTTGTCTTCGCCTTGTAGAAGTACGCCGAATATTATGTATATCATCAGCGGAAAGATGAGAATCCAGAAGAAGGCTTGTCTCTCCCTAGCGTTTGATTTGACCGTGGCTAAGACCAGCTCCTTTAAGAGCCCCATATCTTCTTAAACACCTCCCCTAGGTCAGGTGGGTGGACTGAAATCTCAAGGGCCTCAACCCCTCTAAGCACCTCGGCAACCTCCGCTGGGCTGTTGACATACGTCACGTAGAGACCTCCATCCCGCTCTTGGCCCGCTGGCTGTCTCTTAGTCCTCACCACCACCTTCCACCTCCCCCCGAATCTGGCCACCAGCTCCTCCACGGACCCTACGGCAAGTATCTTTCTGTTGAGCATAGCGATCCTGTCGGCGTATCTCACGGCGATGTCAGCTGCATGAGTGGAGAAAAGCACCGTGACTCCACCAGCCGCCAGCCTCTTAACCAGGTCCATGATCTCCAGGCGGGAAGCCACGTCGAGGTTTGCCTCAGGCTCGTCGAGAATCAAAAGCTCAGGCCGGCCGAGAAGAGCCGCGGCTAATAAAACCCTCTTCTTCTGCCCAGCGGAGAGCTTACCGTACAGCCTTTTGGCATATTCCAAAGCCCCCACCGCCTCGAGCACAGCCCTCAGTTCGCCGTCAGAGGTCTTGACGCCGCCGATGGCCGCCACCAATCTCAAGTTCTCCCACGCCGTAAGCGCGGGGTCTAGATCCATGCCCTCGAGAAGGTACCCAACCCGCCTCAACACGTCGAAGGGAGGTCTCCCCCTCACCTCAACGCCGAAGAGCCTCACCGTACTCCTGTCCAGACGCCTAAGCCCCAGAATCCCTTCGAGAAGCGTCGTCTTGCCTGCCCCGTTGGGCCCCATGACGCAGAACATTTCCCCCCTCTTGACCTCAAAGGAGACGTCTTCCAAAGCCGTCACGTTGCCGTATTTCTTGGAAACCCCCGCCACCTCTACCACGACCACGGATATGTTAACGCCGGTTCAAATAAAGCTGTCTGAAGTTCGTAGAATGAACTACAGCGCCGCCCCCTTTACCAGCTCCACGTATTGCTTAACCACCTCCCGTCCCTTATCCGTGATCTTAACCACGGCCCTTACGCCTAGGTCTGTAATAGCCCGCCTATACTCCACCAGACCCACCCGGCTCATATCGTCGAGAAACTCGTGAAGAGAGCTTTTAGGCAAGTCCAACGCCCTTTGTAGATCCGTAAACGTGACGTAGCCGTCGATGTGGTAAAGGGCTAGGAGAATCCCCAGCTTAACTCCGTTTAAAAGTCCGTGGATCCTCAGCAAGTCAAGCAGACGCCTGGCCCCCTCCATAACCCTCCTCCAGCGACTTAACACCCGCGTAGATCCACATGAGCCCAATCGCCAGCTGGATGGCGTAGCTCCACACGAAAGACGCAGGGAACAACAGGAGGAACCCCACCAACGCCAAGTGGTCGTAGTACCTAGGCCTGGCGAACCCCGAGTACACTGCCCCGTAGGTGAAGAACGCAACCCCGGCGGCGTAGACAGCGGCAAAAACCACGGCAAACCGGCCCCCGGAGAGGAACCACATCGCAACCACGCCTAGGAAGTAGGCGGCGGAAATCACCCCAGGCCACCGGCCCCTCCTAACGCCGAGACGAGAGGTGGCCACCCGGTAGAACGTGCCAAAGAGACGGAAGGTCAACCCGAAGTAAACCCCCAGCACAGCGACGAGGTAGATTACGTAAAGCGGCACGGAAAACGCATACGTCTCCAGCGCCGACTTCAGCCACCCCACGTCAAACGCCGCTACCAGTGGCGCGTTGGCCGCCATGGGGAAGCTCCCCCATAAGATGTAGAACCTGCCCAGCTTTTTCCTCAGCTCAATTGCGATGATTCTTCGCGCCGCCGCCTCCCCCTCCGACACAACCCTACGCAACTCCTCCACATGTGAATAAAACCCGCTATTAATAAAGAAGGCGGGAGTCGGCCCTTGAACGCTCAGCAGACCTCCACCTCTGCGTCTATAAACCGCCTGTACCAGCCCAGGTACTGCTCAGGCCTCACAATGTGAAGCTCCAGCAACGCCGCCGCCTCGCCGGCCGCCTCCCTGAGGGCCGCCGCAACCTTAGCCCTCTCCCAAGGATCCTCAGGCGCGTTAGGCGAGATCACAAGCACGTCTATGTCGCTGTCGGCAGACCAGTCCCCCCTCGCCACGCTACCAAACACCACGACCCTAACCTCCCCCAGCAACTCCCCAGCCCTCTGGCACAGCCTCTCTACATACAGCCTCCACCCCTCCAGAACCTCTCTCCGCCTAAGCCCCCGCTCTACGTACATAGCGCCACCAACTCCTACGCCACCTTGACCAGATGCTCCGCCACATCTCTGCTGTACCGCCGCGGCAGATACCGGGCCCCCAGG
>JAVVGH010000017.1:0-10878 GCA_032249215.1 Pyrobaculum sp. | reverse complement strand
TACAGAAGATAATTGAAAGAACGCCGTTAAACGGCGGGTGTTAACGGCGCATTAACTCAAGCCTCCCCACACCGGTGAAAACACAGAAATTACCACAGGGGCCACAACCTTCTCTATCCCTTTTCCCTGGGTCCGCTACGTGAAGTACGCCGTCCTCTTCGGCTCTGCCGCCGCGTCCAGCCACGCCGAAGGGCTCGACTCAGCCGTGCCCAAGACAGACTTAGAGACCTACCCCTGACCAAGTTGACCATGCGGCTTGACGTCGATGAGAACTACGTCGACCTCGTGGAGATAGGCGAAGACGCGCTCTACCCGCTGGTCCTGGAGGCTTTGAGCGGCGTGTCTCTACACGTGGAAGGAGGCGTTCCGCCACTTTCAACGCCCACCAGGAGAATAGACGCCAGGCAACTCCACGAGGCCTTAACGGCGCGATGGCGCGCATAAAGACGCTGGTTGCTTAAACTCACAGAGTTTCTAGACCAGGAGGTGTCTAAGGGCTTCGACCTAAACGGCAAGGGACATCATGAAGTTCCTCCACGCGCTTCAGGTGCAAGTCTTGATATCCGCAACCCAGAGGGCGACCTCCATCGGCACGCCCCCTTAGCGGCGTTGGCGAGGAGGGAAGTCCCCACGGCCAGAAATACCCCGACCACGTCCCGGGGTGCGCACATTTATATACAGTTTTAGTAACTGGTATGGGCGGAGGCTCTGTCCTCGTCGCGGCGGCCTGGGGCTACCCGCCCGGCTGGGGGAAGGCTAGGTACAGAGTGGAACCGCCGCAACACCCGTCGTTCAAGGGCGCGAGGCATGTGGAGTGCACCTCCTGCTCCAGCACGCTTGCGCTTATCCGCTTCTTTAGAGAGAATGGCTGGGATGTTAAGACCCTGATCTTCGGTGTCGATACAGCGCTTAATCCCGCGGGCTTTACAGACGGGAAGGAGTTCAGGAACTATGTAAAGGATCAGTATGTCAAGTGGTTCCGGGAGCTTGAGAAGACCTCCAACTGTTCGGCGGAGTTGGAGCCCGAGGTCGTCGTCCTTCCGGGCATAGGCCGCTACTGGGGCCGCCGGTTTGAAGGCGCTCCCCTAGCCATGTTCAACGAGGCGCTCCGCGCGTTGCGGGATGCCGACAAGCCCACATTCCTCGTGGTTGACCTCACTCACGGGATAAACTTCCAGACTGTGGCGGTTCTCTACGCCGCTGTTGCGGCGGCTGTCATCTGGGGAGTGGAGAAAAACCTCCTCATTTTCAATTCCGATCCGTATCCCACCGGCGCCAAGACGGAGCGGTGCATCTCCGACGAGAAGGCCGGAGGGAAAGTCGGCGCGGCCGAGCGAAAGGACGAGCCAATCGACCTCTTTATCAACGATGTGTCTGAGCTACAGAAGGCCGTGAGAAACATAAGGCAGATCGCGGCGCTGAGGAGGTTCCAGATGCCGGAGCTAGAAGGTCTCGACTTGACTGGGGAGCTGGGGCAACTGCTTGCCTACATCTGTATTCTGGCGAACGGCGCCGCTGGTCTTGCCTTCAGCGGCGCTAGATACGACGACGGAGGCGCCGTAGCCCAGCTACCCCGCGTGGATGTGAAGCCGCCTGACACCACTCCCATAATTAGAGACGAGGCCGTTGAGTACCCGGCGCCTGACCAGACCTATGCTGTGGGGACTGCGATCAAGGCTGTAGTGTCCGACCTTCAGAATCTTCAGATAGACAACCTTGTGGATTTCCTCAACGCCGTGGCCCGCCACTATAAGAAAAACTTCTCTATTCAAAACGCCTTAATCTTAAAGCAGACGGCGCAAGAATTTGGCCGAGTAATTAAACGCGCCAAGGAGCTTAGCCTACACGAACTCACTGCCGCTGAGGTGAAGGCGCTTGTAGAACTCTCCGAAGAGTCTATCAACGAAACAGAATTCCGCAACCGCGTGGAGAGCGCGCAACGAGAGATAGAAGAAGAGCGCGCGAGACTTCGGGACGCGGCGAAACGCGCCGAGGGCAACTTAGATAGGTGGCTCCGCAACCTGTCCGCCCACGGCGGCCTTTCCTACATCCTCATAGACAAGGTGAGACTGGCCGAGGGCAAGATCGACGAGGTGGTCTACAGGAGGGACCTCCTCAAGCCTCTTCTCGACGAGCTGATGAGTCAGTGCGGCTTGCAAAGTAGCTGAGCCCGCGTCCGTTGCGAATATAATCTATTTCTCCGTGGAGGGGGCCCTTCAGAGGGCGTTGTGGGACGTCGCGCGGGAGGAGCCGTGGCTCCTCTTGAGCTTCTGGCCATGTGTTTTTATCCGGTGTTGGGATTGGGGCGTGGAGGCCCTATGTCGCCACGGGGAACCTTCTCTGCGCACTTCACCGCTCAGCTGTTATAGATATATAGCCGTGGGTTGTATCTTTTATGGTTGGGGTGTTTCTTGGCGTTACGGTGGGGACTTCTCTTCTTACTAACGCGGCGCGGGACGGCGTGTCGGGGGATAGGTTGGTGGAGTACGCCTTGGCAAACCCCGAGAGGGCCAGCGCGGAGCTGAACACCGTGATGAAGTTCGCCAGGCGGTATCCGGCACTCTTCGGCGACGTCTACGCCGTCTTCTACTCAACCGACACGGAGGAGGGGAGGAGGGCCGGCGCCGCGCTTAGGGAGGCCCTCTGCGAAGTGCTTAGGCGGGAGGTTAAGACGGCTGTGTGCTCGGCTGAGCTCAAGGTGGTGCCGGGCCTCGGAGTGGACTTCCACGAAGGCCTCCTCCAGCTGGCGCGGGCGGTGGGTAGCGACGTGAAGAAGGCGAGGAGGGAGGGGAGGCTGACCTACGTAGTGGCGACGGGCGGCTACAAGCCGGAGTCTACCTTCGCCGTAATTGCGGCGTACCTCGCCGGAGCTCACGGCGCCGTCTACATCCACGAGACGTTTAAAGAAGTGGTGGAGCTCCCCATGCTCCCCCTCCAACTCAGAGAGGTTCTGGCCAGATTTGCGAGGGGCGAAGCCGACGAACACGACGTCGCCCGCCACCTCCGCATGGACATCCACCACCTAGAAGGAATCAAACTACTGAAAAAGACGACAGAGGGATACGCCCTCAACAACCTCCTCACGGCGCTTTTAGAACTCCAGGTCCAGTAGCTTCAACTCGTCAAACACACCACAAAACCAACCCCCACCAATCAACAAGAAAGGCGTATTCTGCACGACGATATATAAGCGCTGAAAATTTTGATGTAGTTCGGAGGCTGGTGTGTTAGTATTTTTATGGGTGGGGGTTTGGGGGGTGGTGCTTTACTGGGTTCTGCCTGGCGGCTGTGGGGGGTTTGTGGTGCACCGCTTCTCCTTTAGGGAGGTGAACGTCGGCGATGTTCTGGGCGATGTGTTGAGGATCTTCGCCGAATGCGGCGTGTTGCCGATGCTCCACGTAGCTGGCGTGGCGCGGTTCAAGGTGAGACGCGACATGTCCCTTGCCCTCGTAGCTGGGATTGCCGGCGTGGAGGAGGCGGTCGTGGTGCTGGGAGAGCCGCGCCTACCTGCCGCGCTTGTGAGGAGAGCCCTGAGCGTGAGGTGCCGCAGGGCTAGGTGCCTGTTTAGGGGTGACCTCTCGTGGCTGGACGTGGCTAGGCTGAGGAACAGATACAACGTGTACTTTGTCGTGGAGGTGGGGGGCAAGAAGATTATTCTGTAGGCTCCTTCGCCTTTTTCCTCAAGTGGAGAAGGTATAGGCCTATCAGGGCGGTGCGGAGCTTTTCTGCAACTTCCTCCCGGGCGCCTTCTTTTATCTTGGCGTAGAGTCTCGGCAGATTGCTGGGGGATATGTCTAGGTCTGATAGTTGTCTCACTATACGTATGGCGGAGTCTCTGGCCCGGTCCCCCCGCCTATTTAACACGTATGCCAGCTCGATGAAGGTTTTTGTAAGTTCTCTCTGCGTCTGTAGGGGCAAGCCCGTGCCGCGGCCGGTGCGGTGGAGCGAGACGGCGCGGTATATCTTAAAGAGGTGGAGGTACACAATCCGGGTCAGTCTGCCCACCTCCTCCTCTTCAAGTAGCTCTGGGTCTGTCTTGTCGTAGAGCTGGCCAAGCGTCTTTGCGTCGAGGGCGATCTCGACAGGCTCCGTGACCAGTACGACTGTACTTCTATCTCTGTCGCGTTTCGCAAGCTCCAGCCGTCTCTCGGCTTCAGTCCACGCATAGTATATGGGGAGGTACGGGTCGCCTATCACAACGCCGACCGCCGTGCGGAAGCCCCACCTCTCGGCGTACTCGGCCACGCGCGCCATGTACCTAAGCGCCGAGAGGTCCCCCGCGAGCGTGAGGTCGTCGCCGCCCGCGTATATGACGAAGATATCTCCCCTATGTCCGCGGGAAGCCAGGACGGCTGGATAGAGCTCGTAGGCCATGGAGACCGTGGTAGAGAACGTCGCCAGGAGGGAGGGCCTCTCGGACGCTTTCTCCTTCCTCTTGCCCATCCTGTTTGCGTCCGCCTTGAGGAACACGGCGTTTGTCTCTATCTCCTCCAGGCTCTTGACGGTGCCCTCCAAAGTGGTAGGGAGGTGTTGGTTTGTGAAGATAAAGCCGTAGCCGACGTTGTCCTCCCCGCCTATAAAGCTCCGGGGGTTGTTCACTAGGTAGATCGAGGGGGCTTCGCCGAGCCTTGCCGCAACGCCGGCCGCTGCACACGCGATGCCCCCCATCACGTAGACTGTGTGGTCCAGGAATGTAAAGTACGAGAGCTCGCATCCACCGGCGCGTACCCTCCCGGCGTATTGGGCCGCGTCGGTCCTCCCGCGCGCGACGACTAAGGCCTGCAGGTTCCTAGCCGCCTTGCCGGCCTCGAATTCGTTGTTGCACAGCTTGCAGAGATTGAGATCCAACTCCTTGACGTAGACCGTCTCCGCAGGCCTCCCGCAGAACTGGCACACCGAGCGGTGGAAGCTGTACTTAGCCCTCTGCGACTTGGCGTTAGGCGTCCCGCCGGCCTTCGACGAGTAGTCCCGGTAGGCCGCCTTCCTCCTCGCGACTGCATCCTCGCGTTGCCTCCAGAGGTCTCTGAACTTTTCTATGTCGTCGAGCCTGTAGGGCCCCGTGCGGGCGGCGTAGAGCGTGAGCACGCCATCCGTGTCCTCCAGCACCCTGCGCTCCAGGTCGTCGAGTATCTCGTCCAGCCCGTCGACGTTGGGCAACACCAGGACGACCTCGCCGCCCGCGTCCAGCAACACGTTGGCCCACGTCGCCACATCGCCGCCGATCCTCCTGTTGACCTGATCGATCAGCCACTTGGCGGCAACCCTCTGGAGGAGATTGATCATGAGCGACCGCCCGCGCAGAATCGACATGGCGCCCTTGGTCCTCCCAGCCCGCTTTATGTAGTCCTGGATCTTGCCCACGTCGAGCCCCACAAGCACGAACTCGCCTCCCGTGGAGGCGAGCGCGGCGGCCAGCAGAGAGTGGGCGTAGAGCGAGGTGTCGGGCACCGCCACGCCGTAGACGGCGGCCGGCACGAAGGTGGCGACGCTCCTCAGCATGTAGACGAGCGTCTCCACGAGCTGTGGGTACGTCATCCTCCTCTTGTTCAGCTCTCTCGCCAGCGCGAGGAGCCGGTCGTAGCTCTTCAGGTAGCATCCGCAGACCTCATCCCGCGTCGGCAAGCCCTCCCGAGGCGCCAGCCGCCAAGCGTCCTCCACGCCGTCGGGCAGAGGACAGGGAGGGACGTAGAGCACCTTTCCCTCGTCTATATGTATCGCGAGGGGTATGTCCTCCTCGCGCCTGTCTGCGACGGCCAGCCCCCGCCCGGATTCGTCGTCCCCTTGCACCCTCTCCCGCGCCGCGGCGCGGTCGTAGGGAGCTATTCCTCTGTCCCCCTCGTGGTGCTGGGTCACGAATCTCTTCACGGAGTCCACGTCAAGCCCGGCCGCCCTCAGCGCGCCCTCTATCAGCTCCACGAAGCTGAGGCTCTCCTCGGTATGGCGCCTAGCCGCCTCGCCTCTGCAAAGCTTCGCCCGCCTAATCAGCTTCCCCACGTCGTGCAACAAGGCGGCGACGACGTACTCCCTAACGGAATGCTCCCTATGCTCGCCACTCATAACAGGCCCACCCCACGGGCTTTCCATCTGCCATTTTGACCGTCGTGTCGCCCCAGAAGCGGCCGAGCCTCTGCGACATGTAGCTCTCCAGCTTTCTGAACAAGTCGGGGCTCCTCCTCTCTATCAGAGAGAGGACGGTCTTCCACCGCCTTCCCGCTCCGAAGCCCAGCCTCACGGCGTCGCATTGAGGCACATAGAGACCCCGCGCCCGCTCAAACGCGGCTAGCTCCTCCGAGAAGAGACGAAGGGCGTTCTTGAGGTCCTGCTCTGTGAGGACTACGTCGGATCCGCCGTCTTCCCTGGGCCTGGGTCTCACCACGACCTCGTACTCCAGCTTGGAGCCCGGCGCAAGCCCCGCAGCGTAGAAAGTGGCCTTGACGCCCGTCCGCTCGTACACATCGACTCTGTAGACGCGGAACTCCGCCTCGGCCCCCTTCTCTCTGACCACCACGGAGTTGAAGATGTCCCACCGCCTCCCGCCCTCCAGCTCCCGTCTGAAGACCAGCGCCTCGCCCTCGGATCCCACGAACTTGGGGTGCGCCCCCTCGTCCACGGCCTCGGCCGCCGCCTTCACGAAGCCCTCTGCCAGCTTCTCGTCCCGTGAAAGCGCCAGCCAGAGATAGGCCGTCCTCAAGAGGCCCTTAATCGTCGAGGCCGGCGGGACGACGCCGATCTTAACCTCTGTCTTGTCCGGAATCGGCGGCGAGGAGAAGTGTTTATACGCATATTCAGCGGGTCGGGACGACGCCAACCTGACAGCCTCCTCCAGGCTGGGCCTCGTAGCGATCGCCGCAGTCAGCTTAGGCGAGGTTATGTCCACAAGGTAGAGCCGCCCCTCTTTATAGAAGGCGTCTAGCCCCACGACTGCCGAGCCGCCCCCCAGGACGAAGAGGGGCGTGTCGACCTTGAGCCTCAGGAGAGCCATATCCACAGCGGGTCCAGCCTCTTGGTGCACTCCGCGTCAGTCCGCTCGATGATCTCTAGGCCGAAGTTCCCTCTGATCATGCCGCCGTCGAGGAGCACCGACACGGGCCCGACGACGCCCCTAGTGCAGCGCCAGCTCCTCACCTCCCAGGCGCCCACCGCCTCCGCGTATCCATGTGGCCGCGCCACGCCGAGCACCACCGCCCAGCCGCCGCCATTTGGGAGCTCCACCTCGCCGCGGGCCACCACCTTGAACTTGCCCAAGCCCCAGCACCTCTTGCCGCCAAGCCCCAGCACCCCCAGGAGTTCGAACGCCTCTGCGCCGCCCCCCTCGAAGTAAACTACGTAGGGCACCCTCGGGCTGAAGGCGGCCACGCGGAATGTGTCGGCCATGTTGGTATTCCGCGAGAGCCTGTTGTGGGCGCGCACCACCTGCTCGCCGTGGAAGCCGGAATGCCACGTCGCCACGACGTTGCCGCACTCCAAGACGATCCTCCCTTCGACCTCCCGCACTCTGAGTTCTCCCCTCCTGAGGCACTCCAGCGGCGCGAACCGCACCCCCTTCACGTCCTTCTTTTTGTCCTCCGAGACCCGGACCTCGACGCGTCTCACCTCCTCGGCGCCGGCCACGGCGAGTCTCCAGAGGGCGGGCATGGGCGCAGAGAGCAGATACCTCTCGGAGCCCAGGGCGACGTCGGCCCCTCCTCCCTCTGCGGGCAACAAGGGATATGCCGAGGAGACGCGCGCCGGCATGTCCCCAACGCCCATATGTCTCAGCCACTCGAGGGCCGAGTACACCGTGTCGGAGGGCACGTAGTCCAGCGCATCCATCAGCGAGTACCTCCCCACGTGGAAGGGAGACTCGAACTGTACTACGACATAGCCGAGTCTCATGACTTACAGAGCCCCTTAAGCCCGTTCCACAGACCCCACCCCCGTACGTTGGCTGTGAACTCGGCCAAGTCCTTGCCCTTCACCGCCGGCGGCGCCACGCCCTCGGCTCTCGGCGCGATCGGCTTGAACTCGGCTTGTAGCTCTTTGAACTTGACCTGGCCGTAGCCCCTCGTGCCAGAGGCGCCTAGATACGTCGCCTCAACCAGCTCGAAGCCCTTCAGCAACGTCTCTAGGTAGAACTTGGCCGGGAGTCCTCCGACTTTGTCCTTATATGCAGACTTTTCTTCGCACTCTTTCCTTGGACACACATCGAGGTCGAACACTAAGAACGTGATGCCGCCGCTGAACTCCACGCCAGGCCTCAGCCTCAAGAGATTGCGGGGATCCGCCGTGCTCGTCACGCGGTCAATCCTGTTCTCCCACTTCTCCTCCACGAAGTCGTCTAGTGTGATGTAGCTACAGTCGCCCTTGGACTTGCAGAGCTCTTGGACGTACCTCTCCGAGGGATAGAGATCTCTGAAAATGGCGCGGGTAGGCGCCCAGCAGTTGAAGAGATAATCAACCCCCTGATCGCTCAGCCTATTGAAATCCATAGCTGGGCTACCGAACACGTTGTCTATGGGGCAGTAGGGATCTGGGTCCTCTACTTTCTGCCCAGCCACGCGCATATGGAGGTATATCTTTCCGTCGGTGGTGTGTAGCGGCAGATTAAAGGCAAGCTCCAACAAGGATCGCACCCTCCCTTTCAGCGAGCTCGCAGGAATGTAGGGCACCTCAAGGCGGTAAACCCTCTTATTCGTCTCGTCATACTTGATCTCATACAGCCTATGGATTGTCAAGGGCTGTATGTCGGCTGCGCCGAGGATCTCCTTCGCCTTGCCCGAGCGTATGAGGAGTCCGCTAGTCTCTAAGCTAAACCCAAGGGTGACGGCGCCTATCAGCTCAAGCCGGGCGGGCGGATACTCGCTCATAGCCACTCCTCCTCTTCCCTCCTCTTCCTCACCGCCACGATCTGATATGCAAGCACGGCGTTGAGCGCCAGCTCGAGGGCCTCAGCCTCCCTCACGGCTTTCTCCGTCCCCAGATCCCTCCTGATCTCTGCCAACGCCGCCTTGATGCCATCGGCGAGATCCGCGTCGAGGACCCCTCTATTCTTCTGGTATTCTATAGTTATGTCCAATCTAGCCAGCTGAAGCAACAGACGGGACTTGACTTGTCCCTTCCCCTCCCAGTTTTCCGTCCACTCCCTCTTTATGACGTCGATCGTCTTTATGAGAGACTCGTAGATTCTTCTGAAGCCAGCCGAGGTCTGCCTCGTGTTGTACCTAGTCGCGCCGTTCAAGGCATCATCATACCGGCCGTCTCTAAATGGAACGTATATGTAGTTGTAGAATCTAGATCTGCCATAACTCATATAAGTAACAACAAAACAGTTTTAAAGTATTGTTGCCTTACGCACATGCGGGTCAGAGCGGCGGGCGAGCTGGCATACGGCGGGGGGACTCTGGCCGTCGAGCTTGAGATCGACGTCTCCGGGGCGGTGGCGCTTATAGGGCCGAACCTCACCGGCAAGTCGCTGTTACTTCAATGCATCTACCAAAGAGGCGAGCCCAGAATAGGCCGGCCCCTCCAGGCTCCTCCTGATCTGATCTGCGACGTCGAGAGGGAGGACTACCTGGCGGTATATGTAGACGCATACCGCGTGGTGAGCCAGCTGTACGAGACAGCCATACGGGAAAGGCTGGAGGTAATCAGAGAGGGCGCCAAGGCCTTGAGTGGGGCTGACGCCGAAGACGTCAGAAGGGTGGGCGATGTCATCTACCGCGCGGTCGACGCCATAGAGAAGAGCCTGGGGGACCTCCAGTTTGCGCTGGACGCGAAGAGCCGCGCTGACGACCTCCTTGTGGCTGATGCCGTACGCCAGTTCAATGAGCTCTACGACGAATGGCTGAGGAAGGCCGAAGAGGCGAGGAGCGAGATCAAGGAGATCTTCGACGACTTCTTTCCTGTGGTGCTCTCTGCAACTGCAGACGGCTTCGCGTGGACGGACAGAAAGGCCGGAGCATCGGGGCGGGGCCTGCAACGTCTCTCAACCGCCTTCTCGCCGGCGCTTGTGGCGCTCTATGCCATATATGCCTACAGCATTCCCCAGGAAACATACCTCCTCGTTGAGGAGCCTGAGACCCACGCGCATCCGTTGATGGCCTACTTCCTCGGCGCATATCTGCGGAGGCTGGCCAAGCAGAGCGGCGGCAGACTCAACGTCGTTGTCTCCACGCACAGCTTCGACTTCCTCCGCGGCTTCTGGGACGAGGGCGTCAAGGTATACGTCCTCAGGAGGTTTATCGAAGGCGGCAAGATCCTTTTGAGAGTCGCAGGGCAGTGGCAGGGGGAGGGCTACGTGCCCAGCTTCTCGGACACCGCCATATACAAGCTCCTCGGCCTCCGTTGACATGGACTGCGACAACACCCTGTGGATAGATGCAGTCGGGCTATACTACATAGCTCAATACTTTAATTTAGATATAGATAAACTTGTAAAAACTATTTATGAAGAGATATATCCTCAGAAGAAGATTGGCATCCTTCTCGACGGAAATTCGACAGAGCTATGCACCACATATAAACCGCCCCCAGGCATAAAGTACGTCTTGACGCTCAGTCGCATAGAACAGTGGGGTCTCCATATAAACTATACTTGGTATGTCAAAAAGGGCGACTGCAAATATGCCTGCATCGACAAGCACGAGCTCTACTCGGCTCTCTGTAAGTGCCGGCCGGACCACCTCTTCCTAATTGCCGAATGCAACTGCGGCCAGCTGAAGGAGGGTGCCAACAGATCGCAACTGCCCTGCGGCCAGAACTGCAGGTACGAGGACAGATGCCTCCTGTTGATCTCATGCCCAGCGACGACATGATCGCTTGAAGGATTGAAAGCCGTGGAAAGTTTTTCTCGCTACCGTAGGCTCAACCGAGGGTCTCATGATCGCGGGAGGCCGCCAC
>JAVVGH010000016.1:0-10935 GCA_032249215.1 Pyrobaculum sp. | reverse complement strand
CTTACCAAACCCACCAGCCAAAATAACCGCCTGCATCAACCGTGACGGAAACCACGTTATAAATATCTTTGATCCCTAAAGCAAAATATATAAACGACGTACATGAGGGGGGTCATGATTATATATACGTCACAGATACACCTAATAGAAGACGTCGAGTCCATGCTGGAGAAGTACAAGGTGAAGCCTGTCGCCGTGAAAGGCGCGAGGCTAAACTTCTACTGGCCCCCGCAACCCACCGGCGTCCCGATAAACCTGTTGAAGTACTTCCCGCCGGACATGTACGTGGTATTTAGAGGGAAAAACAACCTGATAATTGTGCCGTGAGAACCCTCCAGAAGAAAAGGGTGGCGGAGCTCCCGGTCAGCCAGCAGATAAAAGACGTGTTGATCAAGGTGCTGGGCCCCAACGAGGAGGTATATGTGGAGGTTGTGGGCGGGAGGATTAGGGTGATCCTATGATGGTGGTTAGGTCGACAAGCATGGAGAAGGTCATCTGGCACGTGAGGTCTCTACTGCCGCAGCTGGAGTCCACGCCGATTACTCTAGCCCGCCGGCAGGTGGGCAACTACGTCATAGGCCTAGGCACCTTGGGATACCTCTACACGGCTTTGTCTTCGGTGCTCGAAACGCTGGTCGAGGCGGGGAAGATGGCAAACGACCTCAGACTCAAGGACTACACAGTCGTGATGGGGCCCGAGGAGAGCTACATAACCACAACCCCATTGCCGGAGGTGATACCGCCCCTGCCGCCTCCTAGGGAGGTCCCGCCGCTCCCCAAGCAGTCTGTTGAGCTCAACACTTTCGGTTGCCCGAACCTGACGCTGGGCATGGTTAAGTTCTGCGTCGGCGACGTAGAAATCGCCTACTATCTATCACGATGATACTCCTCTCTCTTTCTGAGCTGGAGTCGCTGTTGACAACGCTAAGGGAATACGCCGAGAAGTACAGAACAAGCAGGCCGGCGCTGGAGGCCCTGGAGGAGAGGTGGGTTAAATTCCAGGAACTCGCCTTCGCCTTCGGCATAGAGCTGAAGCCAGCTGAAGGCGTTGAGTTCTACGCCGGCGGTCCGTTGCCGGACAACGTAGAGCTCTTGAAAAAACTTGACCGGATGATCGCCACGGTGAAGAAACTAAAGGAGACCTATGGAGATGTCAAAGTCATCGTAGACATGGACCTATCCATAAGAAAAACTGTTTTAAAGATATAAATTTAAATAACTGAGAAAGTTTAGCTGTATGCCTTTGGTGAAACGTAGAGAGCTCCCGTTGAGAGTTTCCGACATAATGGTTAAGGATGTGGTGACGGCCAAGGAAAACGACAAGATCAGAGATATAGCGATACGTATGTACGAGAAGAAGATCGGTAGCGTGGTGATTGTAGACGACGAGGGGAAGCCCATAGGGATAGTCACCGAAAGAGACCTAGTCTACGTGGTGGCCAGGGCGCTTACCCCCGACACCCCCGCGTGGATGGTGATGACGGAAAACCCCGTTGTGATAAATGAAAACGCCCTAGTTACAGAGGCCATGGAGAAGATGCGTGAACTAAATATAAGGCACCTACCCGTCGTGGACGCCTCAGGTAAGCTAGTCGGAATGGTCTCCTTCAGAGACATAATAGACTTCACCGCCGTATTGCTGTCCCTCGGTAAATGAGATACCTCATCATAGCGGAAAACCCAAGTTTTTCCGTCTCACACCGGGCAGACCTCCTACGCAGGTTAAGATCGGTGCTACCTGTGATTGCCGTGAGGATAGCCGCAGATCACGTGGAGGTGGACGTCAAAACTGACGACTTGCAAAAAGCTGTGGCCGAGGTGGAGAAGGTCGTGGGGAAGGTCCTGGAGGTGGTCGACATAACCTTTGAAGACGTAGGCGGCGGGGTGGAGAGATACGTCGACTTGTTTAATAGAGAGAGGTTTTGGGAGGCTCACAACGCCTTGGAGGGCCTCTGGAGGAAGACTAGAAACGCCACATTGCAAGGTCTCATAATGTTGGCCGCCGCGTTTGTGAAGCTACAGGAGGGCCAGCCGGATAAGTTCGAGAGGATGTTGAAGGAGGCCCTCCACCTGTTGAAAGAAGATGTAGGGTGTATAAAGATGGGGCGGCTCCTGGAAAAGGCGGAGAAGGCGTTGCTGGAGAAAAGACCTTTCAAAATAGAATGTCCTTAACCCTAGCCACCAGCGCAGGCAACACCTCCTCCACCTTTCCCCTAAATATATAGTCTGCGAAGAAGTCGTAGAAGGTCTCGTCGGCGTTTATAATGACAAGCTTCGCCCCACGTTTCTTGGCAGTAATCGGTAGCTGGTTGGCGGGGTATACAGCCAGGGAGGTCCCCACTGCGAGGAAGACCTCGGCCATCTCGGCGAGCATGAAAGCCTCCTTCAGCGCTTGCTGTGGGAGAGGCTCCCCGAAGAAAACCACGTCGGGCTTCAAGACGCCGCCGCACTTGGGGCACCTAGGCGCTCCGGCTCTCCGCCGCTTCAACGCCTCGGCTAAGGGGTACCGCGCGCCGCAGTTGATACACACTGCGTCTCTCAGCGCGCCGTGTAGCTCAATCACGTTTTTACTACCCGCCGCCTGGTGCAACATATCAACATTCTGCGTAATTACTGCGCAGAGCTTGCCGAGCCTTTCAAGCTCGGCAAGGGCGTGGTGGGCGGGGTTCGGCTTCACGTCAAAAGCAGGCAGTAGATACTGCACGAAGAGGTCCCAAACCTCGTCTGGGTTCCTGTAGAAGTACTCAACGTCGAACTTCTCGGGATCTACAACTCTCCAAACGCCCTGGGGGCCTCTGAAGTCGGGGATTCCGCTCGCCGTGGAAACCCCCGCCCCCGTGAGAGCTACTGTGCAGCTGGACCTTGCGATGAGTGAGGCAACCTCGTCGAGGTCTTCAGTTGAGAAATCCACCTCCATACAGAGTAGAGCCAGTAGAAGTATAAAAATCCCACTGTAACAAGACTTATAATTACGTAAAACGTAACGCTGAAAGGCCTAAAACCAACTGACCCGGTGGCGACCCTCACGAGATAGAGGTCGCGGGTAAACACGTCGATGAGATAGACCCACGCCGCGAACCAAACCAGCGCCAGCGCAAACACCCCCAGAGCCAAAGCCCCGACGCCCAAGAACCTCCCCACCTCCTCAGGTCTTGTAATCTGCACCTCTCCAGGCATAACTGCGGGAAAAAGAGACGTGAGTTGGAGCCAGAGAAACGCAGAGAGCAACTGCGTGCCTACCCCCGACAGCACGAAGAGCCAGATGGCGGCTGTGTACTCCGCGCCGAGCCAGACGCCGGCAAGCCGGTCCCAATAGGCGTTTTTCAGATCTTCCAACTCCCGGTATGTACGCGTAAGCACGACGCCAATAAGCGCTACGGAGGCTACGCCAGCCGCCGCGGAGGCCGTTGCTTGCCCGGCGATGCTAAGCCCCAGAGAGGCGGCGTAGAGGATCAACGCGGCGTATATATACGGGGTCATGCATATTAACGCAGGAGGTGGTATATAAGAGTGACGAGGAGGAACCCCACCGATTAGTGACGAGGTCGTTGCTCGCCGATTATCCTCACCCTCCTAGGCACGGCGACGTCTGGCCTGAGCTCCAGGACCTTGTCGCCGTAGCCGCACACAGGCCTTTCATTCAGCGGCTGTCCTTGGGCCCACCCCGTCACAGCTTCGCCGCTTATCCACACAATGGTCAGAGGGATCTTTGTGTTTTTCATCCAGAAGCAGTACGTCCCGTTTCTGGGGAAGAAAAATACCATGCCGACTGAGCCGACACCTCTGGGGTCGTATGAGGACACGTTCATGTAGCCCAGCGTCCACCTGACCTCGTTGTCGGCCACATACACCGGGTGGGTCATGCCGTCTAGTGAGGCCGTGGCGACGGAGGAAAAAGGGGATATTAAGAGGAGAAGAGGGGGCAGTATCAGCTGTAGAGCCATTTCTCGATCCAGCTACTTATCAGCCGCTCCATCTCGCCCGTCTGCAACATGTCGTATATAACGGCATCAACCTCTATTTTCAGGTCGTAGGCACACAGCGGCATGGCGACCGCGCTGTAGCGGACGCCGAGGCTGTATACAGGCTCGAACTCGGGGAACTTGCTCACTATTGCCTTCCCCACCACGCCGCCCACCACGATGGCGTCTAGATCGCCCTTGCGCAGAGCCTCCACCATGTAGGGATACACCTTGTCGTATCTCACAATCTTGGAGTAATTGCCCAGAGTTTTTTCAGCCCAGTCCTCTTGCACGGTGCCCACCTGCACGCCTACGGCCCTGCCCTTGAGGTCCTCCACGCTCTTGATCTGCGAGCCCCTCCTGGCGATAACAACGGAGGAGTCCGCCTGGTAGGGTATGGAGAAGAGCACTTGCCTCTCTCTATCGGGCGTTATGGACATGTCGGCTATCACGATGTCTACATCGCCTCTCTTAACCGCCTCTATAAGCGCCGAAAACTTCATATCGCGCACCTCAAGGCTGACGCCCAGCCTCTCGGCAATCCTCCTGGCGATTTCAATATCTATGCCTACTACCTTCCCATTTTCCACATACTCATAGGGGGGCCAATCAGCCGACGTTCCCACCACCAGCTTGCCCCTCTTCTTAACGGCGTCTACGGAGGTGGGACAGGCTTGTTGCGTAGTGGTGGTTTGTTGTTGCGTGGCGGCGGGTTGCTGGGGCGCGAAAAGAGCCATCAACAAGGCGCCGACGGCTACTCCGATGAGGAGACCCACCACAAATTTATAATCCATGGCAGTTGTTCAACAGGTAATTAAATGTTGAGGCTCGGTCGGCTCGACCGGTGAAGAGGCTAGACGACACTGAAACTTCGAACCACCTGGCCAGCCTTGATTTTAACTAAAGGGCTTATAGCCATCTGCGTTGAGGAAGACGTGAAAGCTTACCTGGTGACTAGGGAGCCCTCTAGATGGCCCGGGGACGTTAAGGTGCTCTACATCCCGTTTGCAGACGAAGATGTGTTGTACATCTTCGACGAGAAAAGAGGGTTTATGGAGATCAGAGGCCGCGACAGGATTACGGAATTCATCGCAAGGCTGAGAAACGGGACGTAAGTTTCTCAAGTTGCTGAAAGAAGCTGTCCAGGTATTCCTCCACGGTGCCCACGCCGGGGTCGAAGGGCGAGTCCATCCCGGGCACTTTGTCTTCGGGGGGCCAGTAGATGACGAGTCTTTTATGTGCCGTGTTTGTGGCATACATGATTTCGCTGAAGACCCCCCGGTGGAAGAGCCTCCTCATGAAGGGGCGGTACACCGCAACGGCGTCTGACTGGAGTATGTAGCGGAAGTCCTTGAACTTAATCAAGTTGTCTATGTCTGCCAGAACCTCCTCCACTTGATCCGCCGGGATCTCCATGGGGTAGAGCTCGGGCTCGTCCTCCACAGCAGGCCTCACGCCGTCTGGCAGAAGCCACCTGTCCCCAGCCTCCACAACTCTCACCTCCCCACGTCTCCTCGCCGTTCTCAACACTCTTTCGTCCATGGTGAGGGGGTCAAAGGCGTAGAACCTCCCGTGCATGGCGGCGCGGAACTTGTCTATCTCACGCCGAGCCTCGGGGTCGTCTCTGACAAGGGTAATGGGGAAGGAGAGGTAGAGCCTGGGCCTGGCCCCCCGCAGGGCGATCCCGTAGATGGTCCTCACCGGGTGCTTCACTGCAACCACCATGTTGGGGACGCCGAGAGCCTTCGCGACGGTGTCCCCTATGAGGATGGAGGCTGTACGCCAGGCAAAGACGTCTTTCAGCCTAAGCCTAGCGCCCGTCTTCTCCCGCTCCTCCCTTATCTGTATCCTCCGCCAAATCACGTGCGCCTCCTCTATCAACGTCAGCAACATGTCCGGCTTAAACGCCCGGAGGACGGCGATATCGACGGCGGGGAAGAAGCGGCTTTTCCGGAAGTAGGGGAGGTTCATGAAGAGGAGGGCGTGCTCAGCCGCCTCCTCCTCCACCCTGCCGATGGCCCTGGCCACGGCCTCCCGCCAGACGCGCTCCTGCCAGAAGTAGTCGTCGCTGTCTAGGAAATTGACCCAGTCCACCTCCCTCCTCAACTCATCTTCCACAAAGTAGAGCCCCAGCCCTCCGCGGCCCTGCTCCTTGTGGAAGCTGTCTAGAGACGCCGCAAGGGCCCTCATGTTGACGCCGGTGGTTCCGACGACAACGGCGCGCACGGAGAGGCGGTATAACGTATATATATACGATACGCGACTTATAACTGTGAAGATGTGTGAAATACTGGCGAAGTACCTTGTGGAGATAGTCGCCGGGGCGCGGGGCAACATAGTGAGCTTTGTAGTTGGCGACGTGGCGCGGTGGGCCGAGACAAAGATGAGGCCGAGCAGATCCGTGGTGTTTAAGGTTGCCAACATGGCGGAGGCCCTGCTGGCCGCCGGTTACTTGGAGAAGATAGGGAAGAAATACATCCTGCGGAGAGACACGCCGCTGTGGGTCAAGGCCCAGGCCGGCGATGTGGAGGGGCTCTGCGACATAATCGAAAGCGCGTTGTTTAACTACACCAAGGTGGTTAAGTAAAGCGCATTAATACATTCTGACTGAAACAGATAAATAAACGAGCGGGGAGGTCTGTGTGTGGCTAATCGTGGGGGTTTTGCTAAACATAGCCTCCTTCGCGCTGTGTGTGCTAGGCCAGACGCTGGTGGCCGCGTCTGTATATTTGGTTAGCTTGGCGCTTATCTTCATTGGAAGACGGGGGAGGAAGGAGAAGAGGGAGGAGAAGAGGCAGGTGGAGACTAGGCGGGAGCCCACCCCCGACGAGATTAAGAGGAGGCCCGTCTCGGCACCTGAGATATGAAGAAGCTGATCTTCCTCTCGGGGACTAAGGGAGGCACTGGGAAGACCACTCTAGCCTTGAACTCCGCTGTGTTGCTGGCGTATCTCTGGAGGGACGCAGCCCACTACCCCGTGGCCTTTCTAGACCTAACGCCGAACGTAGGGACGGCGGCTCTTATACTCCTGGGAGATCCCCTCGCGACGTGGGGCAGACCTTCTCTGTCGGACTTCGCAGGGGGGAGGATCGCAGACCCCTTGAGGGCCTTCTACATAAGGAGGTGGAACACCGAGAAGGGGGCCTTTCAGCTGGTCTTTACCTACATGGCGCAAGACGTCCCGCTGACGAAGAGACAGCTGGAGTACGCGATACAGACGGTGGAGTCCCGGCTAAGGCCTAAGATAATATTCATCGACGCGCCTCCGCTCTCGGCGGGGAGCCCCGTGGCGGGGCTTGTGGACTACGTGGTGCCTGTGGTTACGCCCGACGTCTCGGCGCTTGAGGCCACCAAGAGCTACGTGGATCTCGTCGGCGGCAGGAGGCTTAGGCCGGTCCTCAACATGTACATACCTGAGTACTCCATCAGCGCGGTACACGGCATGCCCTGGGAGCTGGTGATAGAGAAGACCTTGGGCGAGCGGCCCCACGTTATACCTTTTGACAAGCTTCTGCAGGCGGCGAGGCAGGCCCTGGAAGTAGAGGTGCTGAAGCTAAGGCCTGGGGAGTCCCCAGGGGTGAAGGCCCTTGTGGAGTACGCCCGCTACCTCGCCGCTACGGTTGGCTAGCGCCGACGCACTGCTCCACCTCGTGGAGAACCAGCGAAAGGGCTTTGAGGCTTCTCACCATGTAGGCTCTGCAGGGCACCGACTCCGTAACCTCCTTCTTAGTGTACTGCCCCCTCCTGTCGACAAGGACGGCGCCGTAGCTAGCCATCAAGGCGCCTAGGAAGTCCTCGTAGAAGTCGTCCCCCACGTGGAGGTAGACGTCGGGCTCAGCATCTCCCAGCAGAAGCATCTTGGCGGCTTCGAAAACCTGGACGGAGGGCTTAACGTAGCCTATGTCGTCGGCGTATAGTTGCAGATCCACGAGTTGCGATATGCCGAGGCTCTCCAGTAGCCTCCTCGTGGCACGGGACCGCCAGAACAAGACGTTGGAGATTATGCCGACCTTGTAGCCCTCGGCCTTAGCCAGCTTTATAGCCTCAACGGCGTCTTCAAACGGCGACACCTCGAGGCGGGAAACGGCGTCGTCCACGGCGTCTTGCACTTGGTGGACGTCGAAAAACACCCCTACCCCCCTGTCGCGTAGCTGTTTATACATGTCGAGGAGCGTGTATATGGGAGGCACCACCTCGTGCTTCTCCCTACGCGCCAGCTTCATCTTCCGCCGCTCATCGTTGACAAGCGCCTGGACCGTCTGGTGAGGTAGCCTTCCACCGAGGGCCTTGTGGATCGCGTCAACAACAGTTTTTATAGCTGGTTCAATCGGTATGAGCGTGCCCCAGACGTCAAACGTCACCATCTTGCTACTCACGGCATTGATAATCCTCGCCTATAAAAGCATCTCCGCCATCTCTGTGGAGCCTGGCTTCGTGAACGCCTTCACCTATACCAACCTCACTATAAGAGGCGCTACTAAGGTGCAGGCGGTGGAGGGCGCAGTCGTCGACTTCAACATAACGCGCGGCGACGCCATATACCTCGGCTTGAAGCCGTTGCGGCGGGAGGGCAACGTGACGTTGAGGGTGGACAACCAGACCATCAGGCTCGGGATAAGTCAAGTCTGTCGAATTGAGATAGAGGCGGCCAACATGACTTCCAAGATCAGCCTAAACGTGACCCAGCAGGATTGCGGAGACGTGAGGCTCTACATCAACGGCACCAAGATGCCCAGCCTCCGCGTGTCGTATGTACCTCAGTATTCCGGCGTGTATCAAGTGTTGGCTACCAGCGGCGTGTTTTACGAAAAGACGCGCGTGGTTGTAATCCCCAACATCACCGTGTCTGGCAACGTCTACGGGGAGGTCATGCGGATACTGCTCACGCCGCCTCCCAGGCGGGCGTCGGCGAGTCTCGACCTCCTCGCAGTGTCTCTAAGGGAGGGGGTGGCGGAGGTGGACACCTGGGCCGTGGGCGCCGGCAACTACACCCTGCGCCTCCTCATGGAAGGCGTCGCGGTGCAGTATCCCGTGTCTATTGCGCGGGCAACGCCCACGCTTGCGGTGCTCCACAAGGCCGAGTACATCTACGGCGAGGGGATAAACGCCACCGTGAGGGTGTTTGTGGGGCGGCGGGAGTACCGCGCAACTGTGCAGATATCTGTAAACCAGACGTACCCCGCGGTGGTGAGAGCTCCCTCCGCACTGGTCTTTCCTATGCTCGACGTGGGGACATACCAGATCACGGCGAGTGTTTTGGGGGACAGAAACGTGACCTCTGTAACCGGCGTCAGCGTCTTCCGCGTGTTGCCGGCGCCGGTTCGGCTAGACGTGAAGATCAACGGCACTTTCTCAAACCCATACGTAGTGGAGTACGGCAAGGTTTTGTTGGTCTCTGCGGACGTCTCCTCTCTCGTCAAGCCCCAGGGGGAGGTGAAGACGTATCTAGACGGCAGACCAGCCCCGTTCCTCATCGACACCTTGAGAATTGGCGCGGGTCCCCACAACCTCACGGTGGTGTTTACGCCGGCCAACAGGAACTTCCTACCTGCAGGGGTCTCCACGCTGGTCTACGTAACGCCGTCTACTCCTGAGGTGGAGGTTAACAAGACCTTTTCCGTCGTCTACGGGGAGGAGCTCGTGGTGCCGATCCGCGTCAGTCTCTACGGCAGGCCCATAAACGCCACGGCGACTGTGGAACTAGCCGGGCGGACGCGTCTCCTCAACTACACGGTCCAGGTGCGGAACGGAGTAGGCGTCTTGAGGGCGAAAGGACTCCCCGCGGGCACATACCTCGGCACAGTCTCCATAGCGGAGGCCCCGGGCTTGCTGGGCGCCAAGGCCGTCTTCAACGTCTTCGTCAGTAGCGCCGTTGTGAAGGTGGTGCTCGACGTGCCGACCAGGGGGGTGTACGGCGAGTTGCTACCCGTGAGGATTGCGGTGGAGCCTGGAGACGTGCCGGGCAGGCTTCACCTAATCATCAACGGAACTGCGGTCTACGTGGGGAACTCCTCCAGCTACAACGGCTGGTGGTCGCCGCCCCGCGGCGGCGTTTTCCAGGTGGCAGCCTGGTTTGAGAGCCTAGACCCCAACTACGCCAGCACAGACAACGTGACGTATATCTACGTAGATAGGGCGCAGTGCACCATACGCTTCGCGCTGAGAGGCGACTTGGCGTCTAACGATACGGTGTATGTGCTCAGGAGGTACGAAGTCCAGCGGCTCACCCCTCTGCCTGCACACATCTTCATAAACGGCACCCCCGGAGGCCCGGAGGTTGTGTTTAACAAGACGGGGGTGTACAACGTCACGGTGTATTTCCCAGGGGACGACAGCTACTACCCATGCGGCGCATCTCAGCGCTACACGGCAGTTAGAAACCCGGCGTCGGTCTCCATATTGGCGGCGAGGAGGGTGGCCCTCATAGACGGCGGCCTCCCCCTAGTCGTGACGGTGACAAGCCCCGTGGGGCAGGAGGAGGGGGAGGTGGCGGTGTATAAAATCAACAAGACCCTAAACAGAACCGACGTGGAGCTCCTCGCCGTGAAAAAAACGGCCGAGGTGACGCTTACATTCAGCGACACCGGCGTCTACGAGATATATGCCGAGTTCCTCGGCAACGGTTTCCTCCTCCCAAACAGATCCAACGTGGTCTCAGTCACCGTGGAGAGCAGCTACTTCGGAGTTCCCACCTTCCTCCTCGCCGTCTACCTAATACCCACATCTCTGGGGTTTGTAGCCGCATATGTCGCGAAACGAATATTAAAGAGGTCTCTCTAGACCCCATGCTTGCGGTGCCGCCCGCGGTGATCGTGGTGCCGCTGGCTTCTAAAGAGCAGGTGTACCAGACGGTGAACTACGTGGTAGGCCGGCTTAGGCAGATAGAGGCGCCTCTCCGCCACGTGCATTCAGACGCCCCCATATACGTGGAGAGCCGCGTCGGGAAAGACGGCTCGGCGGAGCGCATCGACGT
>JAVVGH010000015.1:0-11045 GCA_032249215.1 Pyrobaculum sp. | reverse complement strand
TCGAGATAAAGCCATTGAGGCTCTAGACAGAGACACTGCCGTAGAGAGATGTAGATCTTGTCCACGTAGGCGGCGGATAGAGAGAAAAGGAGGAGGGGCAGGAGGACGAGAAATAGACGCATCAAGACGGCGGGGGCCCTAGTTTTTAAAGATTTGTAGCGTCTGCTCTATCTGGTCCTCAAGAAACCACTCCAAGACGTAGTCCAGTCTGTTGGCGAGGTACAGGGCCTTTCTATACGCCTTGTCCCAGGTGGCGTGTTTCGTGACCAACACCCAGCCCTCGCCTGCCACCTTGGTCCTGGTTACGAGGACTCTTTCCTCTTTGGGGTTTAGGTAGACCCGGTACATGTACGTATACGTACACGGGTTTAAAACCCCCAGGTAATACGGCTTACAACTATCTTCTGAGTACGTTGACACTTTTGGCCTACCCTTGCCGCGCCTTCTCTATGTCAACTGCCTCATAAATGACCTCGGCAAGAGCCCTGAAGCTAGGCGTCCCGAGATCCTTGGCGACGTGCGCAGCCATGGAGAGGAGGCCAACCTCCACGTAGCGTAGAAACTCCGTCCGCAACACCTCTACATCGCCAAGCGTCAGCCACCTGGCCAAGGGCGGCTCTCCCCACCGTAGGAGGTAGTCGTCGAGGAACACCTTGTGTTTAAAGGCCGGCGCGGCGCCGGCCAAGTCCTGCGCCTTGTTTACGTTCAGAAGCCACGTGGGATCAGCCCCATGTTTCTCAACGGCCAGAAACTCAGTAGGCACCAGCCTAAACAAGTCATCAAGCCTGCTCCGCCTGTGTTGCGCCAACAGTCTCAACGCCCCCCTAGCGGCGGCGGGCTCCGCCTTAAATATGGTGGACTCCACCCTACCGTTGGGGAAGACCCACACCGAAAGAGGAGCCTCGGCGCGCAGTAGCTCCCTAAACGCGGCGGGCCGTAGATAGGGGGCGTCGCAAGGCGCGAATATAAGCGTCTCGTCAAACAGCTGGACGGCGCTGTCCACCGCGGCGAGGGGGCCTGAGAAGCGGGGGCTGTCCGCAACAACTTCCTCGCCCGGGTACAGATGCGCGTTTTGTCCCGCGGCTATGACGACCTTATCGACGACCTCCCTACCGGCCTCGATTACGTAGTCGATAAGCCGCCTCCCCCCGTGGACGTAGGTGCACTTGTCCCGGCCGAACCTGCTGGACCTGCCCCCCGCAAACACCACCAACACAGCCACACACGCCAGCAGGCCCATTTTTAAAAACCTGTGGTTGCGAGGTTCTATGAGGTGGGTTTTTGTGCTGGTGCTCGCGGCCTTCCTGCTGGCCCAGCCCGTAAATGTCGTCTTTATCCTGCACAACCACCAGCCCTGGTACATCGACTTAGACAGAGGCGAGCTCGTGCTCCCCTGGGTGCGGATGCACGCGGTGGGCAACTACCTCAAGGTGCCCCTCCTCATAAACCAAAGCGGGGTTCCCGTGGCGTTTACGCTCTCTGGGAGCTTGATAGAGCAACTCAACTGGTACGCCAACGGCACCTACACAGACCTGCGGTTCAAGATTTCGCAGAAAATCGCAGAGGGGAGGCCCCTCACTGCCGAGGAGAAATACGCCATGCTCTCCGTGCCGGGGGGCTTCTTCGACATAAACTGGCAGAACATAGTGTACAGACACCCGAGATATACGGTGTTGCTCGGGATGAGAAACGACGCCTTCAGCAAGTGCCCCCCTGGCAACGTCACCTGCGTGGTTTCGAGATTCAGCGACCAGGACTTCGTGGATTTAGCCGCGCTCTTCAACCTACTCTGGATTGACCCATACATGGCGAGGCAGTATCCCGACATCTGGGCCATGAGAAACAAGACGTCTTACACCCGCGACGACCTCAAGAGAATTCTCGAGGTCCACATAGACCTAATAAAGAAGGTGCTCCCGCTTTATAAGAGCCTGGCGCAACGGGGGGCCGTAGAGCTGGTTCCCGTGCCGTATTCCCACCCGCTTATGCCGCTTCTGGCAGACATGGGCGCGCTTGACGACTTGAGACTCCACATAAATCTCTCCAACGGCCTCTTTCGGCGTTACCTCGGCGTGAGGCCCACGGGGGTGTGGCCGCCCGAGCAAGCGGTTAACGACGAGGTGCTTATGCTGTTCGCAGAGGCAGGGTACAGCTGGACGGTTACTGACGAAGACGTGTTGAGAGCCACTCTGCAAGACGCCAGCCACTTCAAGCTTTACTACGCCGACTACGGCGGCCGCCGCCTCTACGTCTTCTTCAGAGACAAGACGCTGTCGGACAACCTCGGCTTTAGATACTCCTCCATGAAGCCAGAAGAAGCCCTGGCCGACTTCGTGAACTACCTCAAGAAGACGCCCAGCGGCGAGTGCTCGGTGGTTGTGGTGGCGTTAGACGGGGAGAACCCCTGGGAGAACTACCCCAACTTCGGCGACGACTTCTTAACAGCCTTCTTCCGCGGCTTGGCGCAACTGGAGAAAAACGGCACGGTCAAGATCTGGAAGCCCAGCGACTTCGTGAAGAAGTGCGGCGACAGGGCGGCCCCCTTGCCGCTTAGGGAGTTCAGATATTTCAACCTCACTGTGGACATATCCTTCTACGCCTCCATCCGCGACCTCCCCACCCGGGCTGTGCAGGGCAGAATAGCGGAGGGCACGTGGTCCGCCGGGGGGAGCCTCGCCGTGTGGATAGGCGATGTGGATGAAAACGTGTGGTGGATGTGGCTTAAGAAGGCGAGGGAAGACGTGGGCACAGACAGGGGATGGGACGTCCTCTTCCCGCTACTGATCGCGGAGGCCAGCGACTGGCCGTTTTGGTACGGCAACGACATGGGGTCGCCCCAGACCTTCGACCCAGTCGCCAAGTCCGCCCTCATTGCGTACTACAGACGAGCCGGCCTCCAGCCACCCGCCTACCTGCTCTCGTCGGCGTACCCCGGGGGGACCCCCCGCGAGGTGGTTAAAAAAGGCGACGGCAACGTGACCACCTACGGCGGGCCCGCCGTGTATGCAAACACGACACATATATGGGCCCGGGGAGGAAGATGTGGAGTTGTCTACGTCTCCAACCCGGCCCTCCCCAGGTCGCCGTATATGTTCAGAGGAGCTGTGCAGGGGCTCCGCGGAGAGAGGCTCAACATATTCGCCGACATGGCAATAGACAGCTGTACAGGGACAGTCTACCTCTCCGACGGCGGCAGGTTCTACCCGGTGGGCAACGTGGCTAAGCTGAGCTTTGTGGGGGCCCAGCCGGGCGGCATGCTCTACGTCGAGTTCAACGGCTTGGTCTACGCCCTCGGCATACCCGAGGCCCCCGCGGGCCAACAGTTGTTACTAGAGGTCTCGGACCCCTCCGGCGACGACTTCGGCCCCGGGAAGTATCAATATCCCAAAAACCCCGTCTTCAAGCCAGGCGTGTTCGACCTCCTCGGCTTTGCCCTGTACGACCTAGGCGATAGGCTTAGGCTTGTGTTCAAGATACGCGAGCTCGGCGGAAACCCGTGGGGAGGCCCAGCCGGCTTCTCGCTCCAGTTCTTCCACGTCTACATAAACAGAGGCGCCGGTGCTAGAAACGACACGCTTGGCCTCAGGTTGGCGCTCTGCAGAGAGGCGGCGTGGGACGTGGCCTTGTTGATAGGCCCCGGCTGGAGCGGCGGCAACAGGATATTATACAGCGACGGCTCGTCTATAGACGACGCCATGGCCATAAGGGCAGGTCCAAACAACACGGTAATCGCCGACGTCCCCAAGAGATACGTGGGCAACTTCGACAGAAGCTGGAAGCTCACCGTCTTCTTAACTTCTTGGGACGGCTACGGCCCCGACAACATCAGAAACTTCGGCGTGATGGCCGACGAGTGGACCGTAGGCGGCGCGGACCCCGTCGCCGTGTTGGCCGGCGTGGCGCCCAGGGTCTTCGACCTGCTGGCCCCGACCGCGGAGGCCCAGACGAAGGCCCTCACGACGTATCAAGTCTCCAGACTGCCCAACGGAACATACGTGGGTAAGCCCGCCGTAGTGTGCCTATACACATCGGCGGAGAAGCCGCCACAGATACAAACCACTACGGTCACAGCCACAGTAACCGCCACCTACACCACGACGATACGCGAAACAGCTACAGTAACAGCCACAACGCCGGTAACCACGACGTATCAAGTCACAACAACCGTGAAAGAAACCGCCACGGACTGGACCGCCACAGCCGCCGCCGCGGCGCTCGCCCTAATGGCCGGGCTGGCGGCAGGCATATTAGCAAGGCGGCGGAATCTATAAAAACTAAATACATATTTTTAGACCATGAATAAAAACCTCCTAATTGGAATACTTGCAGTAGTTATAATCATCATCGCCGCCGTCGCCTACCTAACCACCCAACAGCCCCCAGCCCCCACACAGACCACAACAAACCAGCCTCCAGCAACTCCCACAACGCCAACACCCACGCCCACTCCAACTCAGACCACGCCCACTCCTTTGCCCACCACGCCGCCCACAACGCCCACTCCAACGACAACTCCTACAACGCCAAGCCCAACGCCTACGACCACGGCTCCGCCGCCTGCGCAGAAAGTAACGATAAAGATATGGCATGCGCTTAACCCAGAGGAGGAGGCCGTGTTTAAGGAGATAGCCGCGTTGTATACGCAGAGCCATCCCAACGTCCAGGTCATCTTTGAGAACAAGGCCCCGGACCTCCAGACTGCGGTATTAGCTGCGATTTCCACAGGAGAGAAGTTCGACTTGTTCATATGGGCACACGACTGGATCGGCCTCATGGTGGAGGCCGGCGTCCTCAAGCCGGTGGATAACGACGTAGCTGACGTCTTGCCTAAATTCGCCGTACAGATACCCCAGTACAAGGGCCGCATCTACGGCCTCCCCTTCACTGCCGAGACCGTCGCGTTGATATGCAACAAGAAGATGGTGCCCGAGCCGCCTAAGACCTTCGCCGACCTGGCAAAAATAATGCAACAGTACAACAAGCCACCCCAGAGCTATGGCATAGCTTACATCGTAAACCCATACTTCATATCGGCGTGGATCCACGGCACGGGCGGCTACTACTTCGACGACAAGACCGAGAAGCAAGGCCTCACGGGCCCCAGGTCGATCGCCGGCTTTGAGTTCTTCAAGAAAAACGTCATGCCATACGTCGGGCCCAACCCCACCGACTACAACACTCAAGTTAGTCTCTTCCTCAGCGGCCAGGCGCCTTGTATGGTCAACGGGCCGTGGAGCATAGGCGCCGTGAAGAAGGCGGGCATAGACTTCTTCGTGGCTCCGTTGCCTCCGGTGAACAGTAGCTACGTGCCGAAGCCCTACGGAGGGCTTAAGATGTTCTACGTCACCATCTACGCCTCTAAAGAGGCCATAGACTTCATGAAGTGGTTCACCACAGACCCGCAGGTGGTCAAGATACTGGTACAGAAGCTCGGCTACGTCCCGGTGATTAAAGACATCCAGATACAGGATCCGGTGGTCCAAGGCTTCTACGAAGCGATTAAAAACGTCTACTTAATGCCTGTCTCGCCGAAGATGCAACCGGTCTGGGGCGCCGTGGACATCGTCATACAAAACGCCATAGTGTCAGACCAGAAGACCATCGCGCAGGCGGTGCAAGACGCGGCTAAGGACCTCTGCGCCAGAGGTCTCTGTTGATGCGGCCCCAGCTACTAATACTCCCGGGCCTCCTCCTTTTTCTCTTCTTCAACCTCTGGCCCATAGTCTACTCTATATACATCTCCTTCACAAACGCCAACATACGGAACTTCCCGCAACCGCCTCCCTGGGCCCCCGAGGAGCTGAAGCAGGCCCGGCCGCCGCCCGACTTCGTAGGCCTGGCTAACTACGCCTCGATCTTCACGGGCCCCGCATCGGCGGGCTTCTGGAACGCCGTGCTGTGGACCCTTGTGTTTGTCGCCGTGTCTGTACCCGCGAAGGTTGCCCTCGGGACGTTTGTAGGTCTTTTGATGTCCTCCGAAAAGGTGTTGGGCAAGTCTGCGATGAGGGCGTTCTTGATAGTCCCCTGGGCTCTCCCGCTTATACTTTCTGTGGTTGCCTGGCGTTACGTCTTCGACCCCACCTACGGCGTCGTCAATCAAATGTTGTATTCGCTGGGTGTCTCGAAGCCGCCTGACTGGTTTGTGAACAAGGACTACGCCTACGCCGCCATGGTGGTTATCGAGGCGTGGCTGGCGTACCCCTTCATAATGACCGTGGTGATAGGCGCCTTGGCCAACGTCCCGCGGACTGCCTTCGAGGCAGCGCAGATAGACGGCGCGGGCAGGTGGGCTGTGTTTACGCAGATAACTCTCCCGCTCATCAAGAGGCCGCTCATCTACGCATCGGTCATGACCGCGGCGGCTTCGCTCCAGTTCTTCCTAGTGGCGTTTCTGTGGAACTTCATACAGCTATACGACCGCTTCATGCTGGCTTACGGCTACTACTGGGCCTTCGGGTCGCCGTTTAGAGAATACGGCCTAGCCGCGGCGGTGCTGTCAATATCTGCTCTTGTGATATCTGTGTTTATGATACTGGCGATAAGACTCACCGGCCTCATGAGGGGGATGTATGAGAGCTAGCCTGGCACAGACCTCAGTGGCGGTCTTGACAACGTTTCTACTCTTCTACCCGGTGCTCCAGATAGTTCTCCTCTCGCTAAACAAAATACCCTACTTCAGAATAGGAGGCGACTTCGTCCCCACCCTTGAGTCCTTCCAGTGGGTTCTGCAACAGCCCGAGTTCTGGCGCGGCCTCGTCAACAGCTTAATCGTGGCGGGGGCCACGGTGGTTGTAGTAATCGCCTTGGCGTTGCCGGGGGCATACGCCTTCAGCCGCTACAGGTTCAAAGGCCGCGACTCCCTCCTCTCCTTCTACGTGGTCTTTACCCAAGTCTCGGGCGGCCTCGGCATCGCGGGGCTGATCGCCTTATTCGCCATAGTGTCGGCGCTGGGGCTGAGGAACAACCTGCTGGCGCTTGCCCTCATATACGCCGCGGGGGCCATCCCCTACCACACGTGGCTTCTGAAGACCTACATAGACACGATACCCAGGTCGGCGGAGGAGGCCGCGTTGATAGACGGCGCAGGGGTCGCCACGTTGCTGTTTAGAGTGGTGTTTCCGTTGATGGCGCCGGCTCTGGCCGTGTCGGCGATACTCTCCTTCATAGGCGCGTGGGGGGAGCTCATACTTGCCAACCTCTTCCTCTCGGGCGAAAACAGGACGCTGATCCTCTGGATCTACTCCCTCATGTCTAACGTCTACTCGGTGCAGTGGAACAGATTCGCCGCGGCGGCGCTCCTCTACGCAATACCCCCCGTCGTGCTTTACATAATACTACAGAGATTCCTCAGGAAAGGACTCGCCTTCGTATACTAGCCCCACTCCACAACGTACTCAAACCGGTCCGCGTACCACCTCGCCGCCCTCAACGCCAGGTTCACGCTTTTAAACCTAGCCACGGGGACCCACCCCTCCTCCACCAGATCTAGATCCTCCTCCTTCACGGCGACGAAAACTCTACCGGGTTTGACAAAGAGAGTCGGCATGGACCTACACACCCACGGCTTTATATTCTGATCAGGTAAATTAACCGGTACATTAAAAGACTGGATGGCGCAACTACGCCGAAATGCGGTGTTTCTTCCGCCGGCGTGTCCGCCGCTAGCCGAAGGACATCCTAATGGGCTGGACGTAGGTGGACTCCACGCGTACAGACCTGCCCAAGACCTCCTTCAAAACCTTCGCCACCTCCTCCTCTGCGGTGCCCGGCACCGCCACCAAGACGCCGCGGCCTGACCTGGGGTAGTACTCAGCCGCCACCACGTAAGGGCTCTCCATCAACCTCTTCACCACCGTCCTCTCGTCTTGGTTCGGCTTCGCCGCAAAGACGAAGTGCGGCAGGACCAGCTCGTGGCCGAGGTCCAACACCCTCCGGACAACCTCAGCGGGGGAGACACCGTCGTCCAGCTCCAACACGATGGACCCACCATCCCTATACACGTTGTACACACCGCCCATAGACACCAAGAGGTCTGAAAGAAGCTCCACGTCTCCGTAGCTCCCATAAGTCGGGGTCAACACAAGACGCCTCACGGAGAAAAAGCCGACCTAACCATAAAAACGTAAAAGAGGGACGTTGTTTTAGAGCTGTAGCTCGTCTAGGAACCTCAGCCTCTTGGGTATCGGCGGATGCGTGGCGAAGACCTCCTCAAAGGGGGAGTAGCCAGCTCTCTTGATGGCTTCGACGTCGCTTCTTGTCACGGTGACGAATGGGTTAGCCACGGCGTTTACCAGGGCGTAGATGAAGAGGGCTCTGAACTTGCTCTCCTGCACGGCGACGCGCGCCTCAGGCGCGGAGAAGTAGAACTTGTGTATCTTGGCCAAGGCGAACTGCATGGCCTCCTTCCCGGCGGCCTTTGCGCCGGCGGTGTCTGCGTAGTACTCCCTCAGCCTGCTGAAGGCCAAGACCAGTAGCTGGATGAGGAAAGACACCAACACGGCGGCGACGCCGACGGCGAGTAGCGCCGGGCTCCCGCCCCTGTTGTTAGACGAGGACAGCCCCAGGTGTACTGCTGTAACGCCTAGGTAGTACACTATGGAGGGGAGGACGCCGAATAGGAGCATAAGCGCGTTGTCTCTGTGGAGGTGGTGGCCTATCTCGTGGCCAATAACCGCCTCCAGCTCCCGGCGGTCAGTCAGCGAAAGCATGCCGCTTGTCACAGCGACGTATCTGCCTGTGAGGAAGTTGCCGTAGGCAAAGGCGTTGGGCGGTCCGTCCACCACCACCGCCTTCAGCTTAAACGGGGCGCCCAGCCTGGCGGCAACCTCGTCCACCACCTGCTGAAGCCTCGGGTCGGGCCTGGCGCCGTATGACGCGTTGATCATAAACGGCGAGGCGAAGTATGTTAACAAGTTCATAAACACCACGAAGAATATCAAGCCGAGGAAGAAGCCCCAACCATAGGCGCCTAGCCCAGGCGCGGCGACTGTCGCGAATAGGTAAATTATGAAGGCTGTGGTGAGCACTATCAACACTGCGGTGAGCGCCATGGCGCCGTAGAGCGTGAAGCGGCCGGACACGGACTTGGCCACCCTAGGGGCCACCGTGGCCGCCACTACAAACATGAATATGTAGCCCACGAAGTATAGACCCAGAGCGATTGGGTCAAACACGGGGAGCATGTGGCGTTGTGTGTATCCACTTAAAAACTTTTCTCCTGACACCTCGGCGAAGACGCGTCAGCCGGTACGTGAACTCCTCACTCGTCAGACACGGGGACTGTCGTCACGGGAATAAAGGGCTTCTACTTTATAAATTTGTGTCATTAAGACCATTATGTCTTGTGTCGATGAGCAGACCGCGGAGAAGGTAGCGAAAAGGAAGGCGCTGGGGCGGCTCGGCGCCCTCAAGAGGTCCGTGGCGTCGTTTAGGTTGAGGGTGGGCGACGACTGGCTCTTCGGCTTCGTCAAGACCAAGTTCGGCGACGAGGGTTTCCATGTGGCGGTTAAGCTGTCATATGTGGACTGTAAAGGCATAGCCCTGGAGAAGATCCCCCCCGAAATCGCCGAAAAGGTCAGGAAATACGTGGAGGAGAACGTGGCGGCTCTGCTCGGGCGAGAGCTCGGCGGGTTGCTTAAGTGATGGGCAGAAGGGTTATCTTCCACGAACTCGTCACTCTTGACCAGGCCGCCGAGGTGCTCCTCAAGTTCGCCGCGCCGCTTGGGGCCGAGAAGGTGGGCGTGGCCTCCGCCTACGGCCGGGTGCTGGCTGAGGACGTGGTCGCCCCGCTCGACGTGCCTCCATTCGACAGATCCACCGTGGATGGATACGCCGTGGTGGCGGAGGCCACATACGGCGCGTCGGAGCTCACCCCCGTGGAGCTAAAGGTGGTGTGTAGGGTGGAGGCCGGCGGGTGGCCAAGCGCCGAGGTGAGGCCCGGCGAGGCGTGCGAGGTGGCCACGGGGGCGCCTCTGCCGAGGGGCGCAAACGCCGTGGTCATGGTGGAGTACACCCAGGAGAGAGACGGCGTTGTGCGGGTGTTCAGGTCCGCGGCGCCGGGGGAAAACGTCATGGCTACGGGTTCGGACATATCCGCGGGGGAGGTGGTTATGAGGAGGTGCACGCGCCTCACGGCTAGGGAAATAGGCGCCCTAGCCGCCCTGGGTCTCGGGGAGGTGGCTGTGGTGCGGCGGCCCAGAGTCGCCGTAATCTCAACCGGCGACGAGCTGGCGGCGCCGGGGGAGCCCCTGGGCCTGGGCAGGCTGTACGACGTGAACAGCTACTCTCTGGCGGCAGCGGTGGCGGAGGCGGGGGGCGTGCCGGTGTTGTTTGGCATCGTGAGGGACGAGGAGCGAAGCTACAGAGAGGCCATAGCCAAGGCCTTGTCTGAGGCCGACGTGGTGTTGATATCAGGCGGCACGTCTGCGGGGGTCGCCGACCTCACCTACCGGGTCTTGGGCGAGCTGGGCGACATGCTTTTCCACGGCGTTATGGTGAGGCCGGGGAAGCCGACGCTCGCCGCCGTGGTGGGGGGGAAGATTGTGGTGGGGCTCCCGGGCTACCCCTCCTCCGCCCTCATGATATTCCACACAGTGGTGAGGCCCTTCCTGCTCCGCCTCCAGTGCCTAGATCCGCACCCACCCGCCGTCTACAAGGCGAGGCTCGCCTTCGGCGTCGAGGGGGCCAAGGGGAGGCGGGCCCTCTACCCCGTGGTTCTCATAAAGCGGGGCGAGGTCTACAAGGCGTATCCGCTCTACGCCGAGTCCGGCGCCATATCTGTCTTGGCTAGGGCCGACGGCTACATCGTGATACCCGAAACCGTGGAGTTCATGACCGAGGGCGAGGAGGTGGAGGTGTACCTCTTCGAGAGGTACAAGCCGGCGGGGCTCTACTTCATAGGTAGCCACGACCCACACCTCGACGCCGTTTTGGCGAGACACGACGTCAAACCCGTCTACGTGGGCTCCATGGGCGGCCTGCTGGCGGCGAAACGCGGCGAGGCGGACATAGCCGGCGTGCACGTCTTCGACCCCGAGACGGGGCAG
>JAVVGH010000014.1:0-11516 GCA_032249215.1 Pyrobaculum sp. | reverse complement strand
CGTCCCTCTCCGCCAGTCTAAAGAGGTCGGCTGTGGCTATATACTGTAGTAGGAACCTACACGGGCCACGTTAGGCCTAAGACCTGCCTCCTCAAGCATTTCGGCGATGGCGAGCGCCTTTCCGACGTCGCGGGTGTAGTGCTCAGCCGAGAGCGAGCCGTCCCTACTAGAGGAGGATCCGTGGCTTACGCAACCCGCCACAGCGTCTGGTTTGACGCCCCCAGCGACAGCCCGGCTAGATACGGCATAGGCCCAGCGCCGCCTCGCATGTGGCTCCCCGCCCAACGCTGAGGCTGAACCCACAGCGCCGCCGCAGACAGCCGACTCCGTCACCCACATGCACGAAGAAGACGCGTTAGCCGCCTGCGCTGGGCAGTCCACACGCCGAGGCGCGCCCGTGTAAGCTCTTCAAACCCAGCACGAGGCCCCCAGCGCCGCGGCGGAGGCCGAGCAAAGCCCGCGCCGCGGGCTGTGTCGAGTTGAGTAATCGCCTCTCGGGGCGCGCTTCCGCGGCTTGTCGACGAAATTTCTTAAGTCTCTAGGTGGTAGTTGAGTTCTCTGTTGTCTATGACTATTTTTATGTGTCTTTTTGTGGTCTTCAGGAGGCGCTTGGGTCTCAGCGTCGCTGTGTATGTGCCGTCGGGGTTTTGCTGGTATGACTCGACTGCCCACTCCTCGCCGGCGCATTCGCCGTACATGTAGGCGAAGTCCTCAAAGTAGTCGTAGGCTCCGCAGGTGTAGCACATGTTGCCGTGGAAGCGCGCCGCTATTTTGTCCGGGCTGGCGTGGAGGACGTCCACCAGGGCTTCGCTTCCGAAGACCTTCCTGAATTTCTCGAGCGTTTCTGCAAGGCAGTCCATGCCCGCCTGGGGGACTGGCTTTAAATTCTTATTTGCCCGGCCGCCCTTTACTAACTATTTAAGAAAATTCTATTAAATAGTTTTGTTTCTTGTGTGTTTATTTTTCTTTTTTCTTTTTTGTTTGTTGAGGAAAGGCTTTAATGGTGGGGTGCGTGGTGGGTTGTGAGGCGGCTGGTGCTGGTTTTCTTGTTGGTGGGGGTTGTGGGGGTCTTGTTTGTAGGCTCTTTTCGCTTTGCTGGTGGTGGGGCTGGGTGTAGCGGTGATGTGGTGGGCTTCGTTGCTCCTACGCTTATGCGCGTGGTCTCTGACGCGGTGGCTGAGGCTGGGCTGTCTGGTGGGGGGCTTCTGTCTATTGGGTCTGTGGAGGGGTTGCGGCGGATGCAACAGGGGGTTCTGCCGGATATATACGGCTCTGTTGATATCGAGTTGTTGCGGGATGTGGATGGGCTGGGGCCTCGGCAGGTTTTTGTGTTGGGGAGATTTGGGATGGGGCTTGTGTGTAGGTCGCCGGTGGTTTCGCCGGGGGATCTCGGGGGGAGGGTTGTGGCGTTGGCTGATCCAAACAAGGCGCCTATTGGGTACCGGGCGCTGGCGTTGGCGTGGATGTTGAAGAGAGATGGCGTTGTGGATCTCGTGTCTAGGTTTGAGAGGTTGGGGGTGGGGTATCTGGAGGCTCGTGGGGTTAACATAACTGTTCCCGCCGTCTTGACGCCGACAAGGGACGTCCAGGTCGCGGCTAACCTAGACGCGGCGTGGAGCATGTTGGAGGTAGGCGCCGTCGACTGCGCGTTTGCGCATGTGCCGTTTATTCTGGGGAAGTTCAGCCGGCTGGAGGAGGTTGCCAACTCGTCGGTTTGGGCCGCCTATAGGGGGGTACGTGGAGGGAGGACCTACTACGTCTACTTCTTCAACGGGGCCTACTCCTTCCTTGGCGACCCTCCCTACGAGATCTACGTCTTGTTCACGTCGCAGGGTGGGGGGGTCGTGCGGAGCTTGAGGGTTGTGGGTTTTGGGGCGTTTGTGGCGTCTTTTTCGGAGAAGGGGGACTGCGTGGTTGATGTCTTGAGGAGGATGGATCTCTCTAGGTATGGATTCGTTCGCTAAGGCGGTTGTTGGGTTGACGGCCTCTGTTTTGCTTCTGCTCTTGGTGGCGTTGCCGTTGCTGTACGTCGACCCGCCGCCGCCCGGCTTCGTGGAGAGCTTCGTGTTGACGGCGGTTTTTGGGCTTGCGGCTTCTCTCCTGTCGCTGGTGCCTGGCCTCGCCGCGGCAGTGGCGGCGCGGAGGGGCGGGGCGTGGGGGGCGCTGGCGCAGGTCTTGTACATACCGGCTGTTGTGCCGCCGACGTCTGTGGGGGTGTTGTTGTTGGCGTCTTTCAGCCTGCCCCGGCTCTTCTGCGGGGGAGGCGGCGAGGTCCTGTGCGCGTCGGCGTCTTTCGTCTCCGAACATGTGATTAACAGACCGCTTGGGGTTCTTATTGCGATGGCGGTCATGGCTCTGCCCACGTCGTTTTCCATCTTCGACGGGGCGCTGAGGGAGGAGCGGGCCGAGGCGTTTTTCCGCGCCCTCGGCTTCTCGGGGCTAAGGCTCCTCCTTCTTCTCCTCCTCTCGCTGAGGTCCGCCACGGCGTCTGCCCTGGTGTTTTCCTGGATTAGGAGCTTCGGCGAGCTCGGCGTGTTGCTGATATTCGCCTCGTATCCCGTGACGGCCTCTATCTACATCTACCAGGCGTGGCTCAGCTACGGCGTCGGCCCGGCCGTGGGGGCCTCGCTAGCCGTGATAGCCGCCGTGGCCGCGCTGGCCTTTGTGGCTAGGCGATGGCTCTCCTAGTGGAGAACCTCGTGGCTAGGCGGGGGTCGTTTGTGGTGCGTGTAGACAGGCTGGAGGTTAACTCGGTGGTGTCCGTCGTGGGGAGAAACGGCTCGGGGAAGACCACCCTGCTGGACGCAATCGCCGGCGTCATAAAGGCGGAGGGGCGCGTGGCGGCCTGCGGCAGAGACGTGTCCCGCCTCCCGCCGGAGAGGAGGGGGCTTGCCTACGTGCAGTCTGTGCCTGTGGATCCCCCGACGCGGGTGGACAGGTTTCTGCGTATGGTCGCGGAGATGCACGGCGCTGAGGCGGAGGTGGGGGAGGTGGTGAGGAGGCTCGGAATCGAGGCTCTCCTGCCGCGGAGGAGCGGCCTCTCCACTGGGCAGAAGCAACTGGTGAACCTCGCCGCGGCTCTGCTGGCGCGGCCGTGCGCCTTCCTCATGGACGAGCCCACCTCGCACCTAGACTGGCTGAACAAGAAGAGGTTTAACGACGTTGTGAAGGCCCTGGGGATGCCGGTGCTGTACGTCACCCACGACCCCTTCGAGGCGATGTATGTGGCCGACGTCATATGCGTGATGGAGGGGGGCAGGATCCTGCGTTGCGTCGGGGGGCGGAGGGAGGAGCTGGAGCAGGTCTACAGAGTTGCTGAGTCCTTCTGGTCTCCCCTGCGCTGATCCTCCAGCAGGGAGAGGAGGCACTCCGCGAAGCGGCGGCCTTTCTCCGTAATTCTGACGAAGGATTTTATGTCTAGGCGCCTCCTCTCCACGAGGCCGAGCTTCTCGAGGCGGATGGAGGCGGTGTAGAACCCAGTGGTCATGAGCCCGAGCTCCGCCAGGAGGTATGAGTCCACCCATTTAAACTGCTGGTTGAGGAAATACAGCAACACCAGCAACCGCATGCCGTCGTATCTAATCGTGTGGAGGGCCTTGTCTAGCTTTCTGAGCACCTCCAGCTCATCTGTCACGTCTAACCTCCCCGCGCGTTATTTAACTTCAATGGTCACCAGCGGTGCGGCTCGGCCTCGCCCGTGGCCGCCGTCTTCAGCCTCTCGACGCCGCCGATTGCCTTTACTATCTCCGCGACAGAACGCGGCACGAGCTCCTCCCACTGGGGGTCCCCCCGGAGCATGAGCTCCCTGACTCTGGTGGAGCTGTACCTCTCCCTGTGGTACATGGGTTGCCGCCTCACCTCGTAGCCGGCTTCTCTGAAGAGCAGTGCGACGAAGGGGTTTCCCGTATACACCACTTGAAACGGCGGGGCGTACGACCTCACGCGGCCCAGCCACTCCAGGTTGTTCTCCACGTTGGGGATGGGTATCGCCACCACGCGCCCCAGATCCACCCCTCCCTCGCGGAGGGCCTCCCTCAGCATCCAGATCCTCTCGCCGGCTGTGAAGGGGTCCTTCAGGAGGTAGTTAAACTGGGCCGACCCGACGGCCACCACCACCTCGTCTACCTCCCGCAGGATCTCCGTAACTGCATACACGTGGCCCCAGTGGGGGGGCTGGAAGCGGCCGGGGAAGAGAGCCCGTTTCACAGGCTGGAGAAGGCGCTGTTTTATTTCTTTAAAGCCGCAAACGTCAACACGGCTATGTTGGCTAGAAGCACCGCGGGGTTCTGGAGCGGATTCACCACGACGTTGACCACGCCCAGCGGTATTAAAAGAGCTCTGAGGTAGCGCGGTAGCGGCCTTCTTAAGTACCCCGTGACGCCGGCGGCTAACGAGTACATGCCTACCACGCCCGAGGCGAAGTTTATCAAAACCCCTAACGCCGCGGTTGCGTCCCAGTTTTTCACCGTGACTAACAGGAGGTCGGGGTGAAACGCAAACATGTAGGGCCCTAGGTAGCCCGCCAACGCCAACATGCTTGCATGGAGCCCCGTCTTGAAGAAGTCTGATTTCGCTATTGTGCTTGCGGCGTATGCGGCTAGGGCGACGGGCGGCGTCACGTCGGCAAGTATGCCGAAGTAAAACACAAACATGTGCGCCATCAAGAGGGCGGCGTCTGGGGCGTAGCCCAGCTCCCTCGCCGCCGAGGCGATGGCTGATGCGGAGACAAGCGACGTGATTATGTAGTTCGCAGTCGTGGGGACGCCCATGCCGAGAACTAGGCTTATAGACATCGACATGAGGAGCAACAGAAGCAAATTGCCGCCTGCCAGCTCAAGTAGTTTATACCCTATGGCGGTGATTTGACCGGTGTATGTGAGCACGCCCTGCACTATGCCTGCCATGCTTGCTGCCAGAAACACGGTGGTTGCCGTGGTGCTCGTGGAGGTCAGCGCCTCATATATCAGAGCGGCGAAGCTCCGCCCGCCTCTAAGGAGGAGCCCCAGCACAACGCCGATTATTATTGTCAAAACTCCGAGGGTTATGACGGCGGCGTAGGGATTCAGACCTGCATATATAATTGCAACCGCCAGCAGGGCTATGCCAGCTATCGTGGTGATCTTTACCGTCCAAGAGACAGAGGGCTGCGCCACTAGCCCAGTCACCACCGTGAGGGTCAACGCCGCTATTGCGGAGTGTTGTGGCGGTATCCCCACCACCAGCAGATACGCTATCAACGGGATTGGGAGGAGCAGATAGAGGCTCCGCATCAGGCGGAGCAACGGCGGGAATTTCTCCTCAATCGGTTTTATACCGAGTCTCTTTGTGTAGAGGTCGATGAAGATGTAGACGCCGATGTAGTAGAGGAGAGCTGGTATGAAGCCCGCTATCATGATGTCTCTGTACGGCCTGCCGAGAAACTCCGCCATGACGAAAGCCGCGGCGCCCATGACAGGCGGCATGAGCTGGCCGCCGGTGGACGCAGCCGCCTCGACTGCGCCTGCCAAATGGGGGGGAAAGCCCGACCTCTTCATCATGGGTATGGTAAAGGTGCCGGTGATCATCACGTTGGCAACAGACGAGCCCGAGGACGTGCCGACCAGCGCGCTTGAAACTGCTGCAACCTTGGCGGGGCCACCTGGTTTTTTGCCTAATAGCGAAAGCATCAGTTGCGTTATGTAGGCGCCGACCCCCAGCTTCTCTAGGAATGCCCCGAAGAGGACGAACGCATAGACGTAGGTGACCATCACGAAGAGGGGAGTTCCGAATATGCCCTCTTTGGCGAGGTAGAGGTGGTTCACCAGCGCCGTGGTTGCCCTAGCCGGTGGATTCTCGACGTGGGAGTACGCCTCTATTCCGTATATCATGCCGTATGTGAGAAACGCCAACGCCACCAGGGGTAGCACCGGCCCCAGCGTCCTCCTGGTCGCCTCTATCAGAAGCGCAATCGCCAGAATCCCTATTGCGATGTCGAGCATGGTGGGGCGGCCGACTCTGTATACAAGCTCCGGGAACACCACAACCACGTAGAAAAAGGCGGCGAAGCCGAGAAACGCAAGTGCCAGGTCGTATAGGGGGACTTTTTCCCTCTCTTTCTTCCGGAGGGGGTAGGCTATGAAGACTATTGCGAGCGTCAGCGCCAGCACCAGCGCCTGCACCTGCTGTGTGTCGAGCGTTGTTCTAAGCCAAGGCAGGTCGAGGCCTAGCTTTGTCAAGAGGTTGTAGAGGTAGAAGTTGAAACCCATCTGGAACCCCAGCTCAGCCACTGCTATCAAAATCGCTAGGAGCGCCACCAGCACCACATAAGGTCTTGAAAGGAGGCGAATGCTACTTCCCATAGGGCCCGAAAAGGTTGAGTTTTATAGCTCCTACGGCAAACACGCCCACGACGTTCACACTGCCGACCGGCGTCGTGACGGTACACATGTTTACGGGGTCGCAGTACATGACAACTGACCTGCCTAGGTAACCTGTTGTTGTGTCTCCCGCTCTGCACGGTATCCCGTAACCGCAGGCGCCGCCGTAGTCAGCGTAGAGGAGGTACACGCCCGTGCTCCTCACCTCCAGTTTCTCCACCACAGTCGTTTTCTCTACGCTGTGTATGTACTGTATGGTGACGTTTACCGGCGGGAGGAACAACAAGGTTGTGTTGGGAAATATGAAAACAACAAGATAAAGAAAAAACATCTATTTGGTTGTCAACAACTCGGTGGGTATCTTCAAACCTTTTTCCTGGTAGAACTTCACGGCGCCTGGGTGCAGGGGGATGGACATGCCGTCTAGCGCCTTTTCAAGAGATAAATCAGCCACTCTGGCATGTGAGCCTCTGAACTCGGCTAGGTTATCAAATATGGTCTTTAATACGGCGTATACAACGTCGTCTGGCACGTCTGGCCTTGCTGCTATCATGGCCATCACGGCGACTGTCTGGACGTCGCTGTCTAAGCCGTTGTAGGTGCCTTTAGGCACCACCACGCGCGTGTAGAATCTGTAGCCCTCGCCCAGCAATTTATTATACACCTCGTCTGGTATGGGGATCAACCTCACGGGTGTGGTGGTGGAGAGCTCGACTATGGCCGATGTGGGATGCCCCGCGGTTACGAAGGCGGCATCGATCTGCCTGAGCTTGAGCAGGTTGGCGGCGTCTGTAAATGGCGCGTATACCTTCTCCACCTTGTCCCAGATCCCGGCCGCTTTGAGTATCTGCTCCGCGTTTACCGCCACGCCGGAGCCTGTGGCCCCCACCGCCACCTTTTTGCCAGCTAGGTCGTATATGCTCTTAATTGGGCTGTCTGCAAGAACCACGATCTGGACAGTCTCTGGATAGAGGGAAATGACTCCCCTCATGTCAACCTTGTTTTTGTCAAACATATAGAGGCCGTTGTAGGCGTAGTAAGCTATGTCGTTTTGTATAAAGGCTATGTTGGCGTCGCCCTGCGCCAGCGCGTTGGCGTTGGCCACAGAGGCGCCGCTTGTCCTCGCCTCGGCGGCGACCGCATCACCGGCATATTTATTCAACATCTCCGCGAGTTTAGAGCCTACGGGGAAGTAGACGCCGCCGGTGCCGCCTGTGAAGATTATTAATCTATACTTCGGTTTAGGTGCCGTCGGCGTGGTGGTCGGCGGCGTCGTTGGCGTCGGCGAGGGGGAGGAGGTGGGCGAAGTTGGAGAGGGCGTCGCGGTGGGCGAAGTTGTTGGGGTGGGGGTCTGCGCCGGTGGCTGTGTGAGGAGTAGCGCCAAGGCGGCGAGTATTACCAGCATTACCACTATCCCCACTATTAACCCTGTCTTCATGGAATTAAGGATTTATTATATATATAAGGTTTTAGTCGCCGTAAATAACTTGCTTAACAATTGCTAGTATGTATATTTACTTCCGGTTGTACCTGTTGTCCGTCTGTATCTTACCCACCTGCTGTAGTACTCCTTCAGCTTGTCTGGGTCTTTTGTGAAGAGCTCCCTTATGTCGTCAATCCCCAGCAGGATCATCGCTATTCTGTCCAGCCCCCAGCCCCAGGCGAGCACCCTGCTCCTCTTCACGCCGAGGGGCTCGGTGACCTCAGGTCGGAAGACGCCTGCGCCTCCGAACTCCACCCAGCCCAGCTTGGGGTGCTCGGCGTAGACCTCCACGGAGGGGGAGGTGAAGGGGAAATAGGCGGGTCTGAACTTGACCTTTGTCATGCCTAGAGCCTTGGCGATCTGCTCCAGCTGGCCCAGCAGGTGTTTAAAGGTGAGGCCGGGGCCTACCACTATTCCGTCTAGCTGGTGGAACTCCATGCTGTGTTTCGGATCCAGCTTCTCGGGGCGGAAGACCCTCCCGATGGTGAAGACCTTGTACTCGCCGTCTCCCCTCTCCGCCAGCGCCCTGATCGTCGTGGCGGTTGTCTGCGTCCGGAGGACCGGGTTCAGCGCCTTCTTGGGGTCCCACCTGTAGCCCCACTTCTCCTCGTGGACGCGGCCCACGGCCTTCATGAGATCCTCGGGGGGCCTCTCCAGGTGGCCGTCCCACTGCACGTAGAACGTGTCGTGCACCTCCCTGGCGGGGTGGTCCTGGGCCTGGAAGAGGGCGTCGAAGTTCCAGAACTCCACCTCCAGCACGGGCCCCCTCACCTCCTCGAAGCCGAGCCCCACCATCACCTCCCTGACGTAGTCAAGGAACTCGTTGAAGAAGTGGGGCACCGGCGCTGGGTACTCCGGCGGCTCCGCAGATAGGTCGAAGGGCTTCAGGATGTAGCTCCGCCACCTGCCCGTGGCTATGTCTTCGCTTGTGATGGCGGTCTTTACCTCCGCTGGCTGGACCTCGGCGAGCGGCACGGCGGCTTTCACGTAGATGATAGTTCGTTCCACCCTCCGCACCAGCCTCCGTTTGAGGAACTCTTGGAGCACCTCCCGCGGCGCTACGTCAAGGCTCTGGAGAAGCCGTTGCTTCTCCTCCGCCGCCGCAAGTAGCTTTCTGTAGGTCTCCTCGTCGAGCTCCAAGACGCGGCCCTTGGGCCTGGCCCCCAGCTTGGCCAAGTTGGCGAGGGCTATGTCGGCCTCGGGCTGGTTGAGGTCCACGACGCAGGCCCCCCCGCTACACGTCGCGCTCTTCAGGAGCTTGTACTCGGGGAGACCCTCGGCGGCTCTGCGCCGCCCCTCCTCCGTGAGTTCGTACCTTTCCGCGGTTTTCCTCTCCACGTGGAAAAGCCCCTTCGCCCTGCCCTCTTCGATGTATCTCATCAAGCTCTCGGGCTGTTGGCCCAGCTCCCGCGCGATGTCGTCGAGAGGCCGCAGTATCTGCGCGCGCTTCAAAATCTCGTAGACCAGGGACGGCACGAGGATCACGACATTAGGAAAGACCCCATTAATATGTAAAACGGGCGTGTGGACTAGGACGGAAAATTCTCGGTGTTCTATATTACCTCCCCTTCACTAGGGAGATGGGGAGCTCCTCCTCCTTCTCCTCCTCTCTCGCCGGCTTAGCTTTGAAAACCTCTTTATACAGGAGGTCGCGCAACGCGGCTCTTATGGCCTCGCTTCTGTTGGGGAATATGCCGCGTCTCACGAGCTCGTCAAGCTCCTCCAGCATCTTCTTCGGCACGTGGACGGAGATAAGCGACATCTTATCCTGGCTCTTGCTCCTCGGCATGGATTCAAGGATTACCTGCGTTAATAAAGGTGGTTTTCAGATAATATGAGCATACTACGGCCTCGCCTCCGCCTCCACGGCGGAAAGCGCCTTTATGAGTTGCTCCAACACGTGATACCTGGGCAAGGTGGCCAGCTTCCTCGACAGCTTCCTAAGCCTCTCAGCCTCCTGGGGAGTTATGGGCTTGGACCTCCCCTCGCCGTCGTAGGCATGCCACTCGCCCTTCTCGTATATATACCCCACGTCGCCCATATATATCTCAGCGTACAGCCCCCTCCTCCTAGACTCCGCAAACACCACGATGTCCTCAAGCTCAAGCTCCATATACGCGTTGCGCAGAACCAACCGGAGAAACGGAGCCCTAAGCCTCACGGTTCCCCACCACCTCGGCTTTTAAAAAGATATTGTTCGTCTTCCCCCCTTAGCCGGCCAGCACTGTGCATAAGCCCCATGCGGCTTAGCGCCCATATAGGTGCCCGTCCTCATGTCGTTTTCACGTCCTCATTCACACGCTACGTGTTGAAAGTCGCCTGCGGCAGCGGCGCCGACCGCCTCCACCGGCGCCCTCAGAAGTTATAGACCAAAAAACCTTTGTGGCTTCAGAAAGTGCTCACATTAAAACGCCGATGATAACCGGCAAGAAGGGGAGTAAATAGCTCCGGCGTAGTGCTTGACTATGCTGTGCCCGGCGCGGTGTATTAAAAGATATTATTGACGCGCTGGTAAGGCGTTGGCAAGTTGCTCAACACAACCTGGGAAACGGAACTGCCCTAAAACCAGGGTGATCCTAAGCCGTGGCGTGGGGCTGGGCAACGCCTACCGTGTTGCCGACGCCTATTAGGAGCACGGATTCGCCAGGTTGCACATTTGTATTTATGAACTCCAGCACCCTCTTGGTGGTGTTCTGCACCGCGGTGTATATGTCGCTGGTCATGGTGGTTAAGGCCTCGGCTTGTCTCATCTTTATTAGGAACGCGTAGAGCGGCACGCCGTATTTCGCGGCGTAGCTCTCTATGTTGAACTTCTCTACGCCGACGCCGCCCATGGCCACGCCGATTCCCTCGGCCACCTCCCCCGTCTTCTCGCCCTCAAGCCGCAGTGCGGCGTCTACAGTAACTATGTATTTGGGCTTGGCGTTGAGCTTGTTGAAGACGTACTCCACGGCCTCGTCCAGCCTCCCCACGGTGCTCCCGGGGCCCTCCGCCTTGATGACATACAGCCTCCTTCCCTGGTAGTCGCATTCGGCGACCACGGTGTCTTTAACGGCTGAGTGATACGTGGGCGCCCGGCACTGGCTCAACACGTTGTAAGCCACGAGGGGGCCGGCGCTGTCGCCGATGGGGACCCCCTTGATGAAGGAGTTAACCGCCTCGTTTACCGTGTCTGTAAGCTCCTTCAGAAGAGGCAGTAGCATTGTGAGCTGTATCACCAGGTAGAAGGCCTTGTACTTCTTAGCCGTCTTGTAGTAGTGGTCAACCACCTTATATATGAAGTTCATGTATCTAAGCGCCTCCACGGCCGTGGCCAGGTTCTTCACGGCGATTCCGTCGTCCACAATCCTGCGTATCTCGTGCTCATACGTCTCCACGTAGGTGTTCAGTATGTGTTTATACTTCGGCACAATCCCGTTGGGGTCCAACGCCGTCGGCTCTATCACGGCGAAATCCACCATCTTCTTAAGCGTAGCCTCCAGCTCGGGCTTCGCTACATCACGCCGCTTGGCCTTCTCAAGAGCAGAAAGCACGTTGGCAGACGCGGCGTTGAGGAGCTGGCCTAGGTAGGAGAGGAAACCGCTCACCTGGCTCAGGTAGCGCCACATCTGCAGATCCTGCAACATGAAGATCAACGCGAACCAAATCAGTAACGTTAACAGATACCACATGGGATC
>JAVVGH010000013.1:0-13112 GCA_032249215.1 Pyrobaculum sp. | reverse complement strand
GATGAAGTCTTTGTCTAGGCTTCTGGAGGAGGCGGGGCATGGCGGTATCTCGCTCTGGACGGACCGTGCTCTTGACCTGCACGACTACCAGTACCACGGGCCTGACCCAAGCGGCGAGCTGTCTAAATACGCCGCGCGGGAGGACGCGGTGGCCGACATAAAGTCGGTGTTGCAGGAGCTTACGAGACGAGTGGAGGCGCTGAAAAGCCGCGTCATGTGGAGCGACGAGCTTGAACGCGCACTGGAGGAGGTGAGGAGGGCTTTAGAAAGGCTCTAGAGGGGCGGGGCCGCCTGCGTCGGCTGTTTACAAGCATGGGGATGGTAGCCGCTACATGTGTTTGGAATCTAGCTTCTTGGCTGACGTCGTGGCTGTCCGGCCCCGCCGCGGTTCTCGTAGACGTCTCGTTGGCCGCGACGGGGCGTGTTTTGTTTGCGGCATCTGATGCTGGAGTTGAGTTTTTATGTTTCCGAGGCACCAGTAGCTGTGGCGGTGGTGTCTATTCCTAAGGTGATTGTGGAAAAACTAGTTGAGAGAGGTATTGACGTAGAGACGTATGTCGTTGATATGTTGGCCAAGGCTGTGGGGTTGGATCCCGAGGCCGTGGCGGAGGCGCATCTGGAGCTTGCCGTCAAGTTTTTGGCGGAGGGGAAGGCGTTGGTGGATAGGGATCCGGTACAGGCCTCGGAGAAGTTGTATAAAGCGGCGGAGGAGGCTGTGAAGGCCTTAGCGATTCGTCTCAACCTTTCCGAGGTCTTGAGGCGGGTGGAGGAGCGGGGTAGGTGGACCGTGGCGGATCTCGAGAAGGCTGTGCTCAAGTCTTCGGAGAGGCTGGGCGGGTGGGTTAGGCAGTCGTGGGACGCCGCCTGGGTCCTCCACGTGTGGGGCTTCCACGAGGCTAGGCTGGATGCGGAGGACGTAAAGGCCCGTGCGCCGGACGTTGAGAGACTCGTCGAAGGGGCCCGGAGGGTCTTAGAGGGCGGGCGCTCTGCCTGAGGCGGCTTGTCTTTCCGCGGTCCAGCTCAGTTACACGCGGCGGGTTGATGTGCCTGAGCCGCCACCGCAGACATGCGAAGTCCCTTCCTCATCTGGGCATCTTTCGGCGGTTCCTCAATGCGTCATATACTGGCTCCGCAAGAGGTGCGATTGACGTTTCAGCGGCGAGGCGGGCGGCGCGGGGCGCTTGGGCGATGGTTTATAAAACGGCTTTGGGTGGGTTATGTGGATTGTGTGGAGTTTTCTAGGTGGCTTGTGATGGCTAGGCGCACGCTGGAGTCTGCGAGACGCGACGCGGAGAGCGGCGATTTTAACTGGGCGTGTTTCAAGGCTCACCAAGCGGCTGAGTCCGCCGCCGAGGGTCTGCTGTATGGAGCAGGGAGACCGGCGAGGGGGCACTCGGTGTATAAGCTTCTGGAGGCGGCCAAGGAGTTGCTGTCTGTGCCTGAGGGGTTTCTGGAGCTCGGCAAGCTCCTCGACAAGTTCTACATCCCGACTAGATACGTCGACGCGTGGAGCGAGGGGGTGCCGTTTGAGTACTTTACGAGGGGCGACGCGGAGGCGGCGCTGGCCGCCGCCGAAAAGATTTTAGCGTTTGTGGAAGAGTTATGGAAGGCGTGTTTAGATTCCGGGAGGCGCTGAGGGCTAGGGCCTTGGCGTTGGCCAAGGCGGCAGCTGAGACGCTTCCTGGCACGGTCTTCCTCGTGGGCTCCTTCGCCCGGGGCGACTTCTCCGAAGATAGCGATGTGGATCTTCTAGTGGTGGCGGAGTTTTCGGAGCCGCCCCACCGCCGTCTTTTAGACGCCGATATTCCGCCGGGCGTGGAGGTGATCGCATTAACGCCGCGGGAGGCATTGAGAGCCGTGGAGAGGTGCTACCCCATCGCAAGGGACTTGGCGCTGGGCGTTGTGCTTAGGGACGGCCTTGGGATCGCGGAGAGGCTTGTGGAGCTCGCCAGGCGTTGCAAATAAATTTTTATCCGGGGCCCGCGGAGGCTCTGTGGATGCTCTGGTTCTGCCTTCTCGCGTGGTGGAGCTTCTGAGGCGGGCCGCCGAGGAGGGCGGGGTCTCTCTAGAGGATTTCCTAATGGACGTGGCCACGGCCCGTCTGGATCCTCCGGAGAGGGCTAGGGCCTACGCCGAGGCGGCGCTGGAGCTTCTGCGGGAGGCTGAGGCGGAGGTCGCCAGGGGTGATCTGAGGCAGGCGTCGGAGAAGGTATGGGGCGCGGCGGCTCTCGCCGTTAAGGCCTTTGCCTATTGGCGCGACGGCGTGAGGCTGGCTTCCCACGGCGAGCTGTGGAGGTACGCGGAGAAGGTGGCGGAGGAGTTGGGGGAGTGGGTGCACGACGCGTGGGCCCACGCCAACGCCGTGCATGTGAACTTCTACGAGGGGTGGGCCTCCGGCGGGCAGGTGGCCGCGGCGTTGAATAGAGTGCGGCGGCTTGTGGAGGCGGTGGCTGGGCGGGTGCTGGGGGCGAGTAGTTTGTAATACTCTTAGCTCTTTTTTAAGTGGTGGTGGTGTTTGTGGCGTGTCTGTTGAGTTGGAGCTTGATCTTGTGAGGGATAAGGTTCGGGAGTTTATTCAGAGTAACGAGAAGGTTTCTGACGAGGTGATCAACATCATCATTCAGAGGAAGAGGTCTCTGGAGGTGGATTTCCACGATATTCTCTTGTTTGATAAGGGGTTGGCTGACCTCTTCGTGGAGAGGCCGAGGCTGATCCTGCCGGAGGCTGATAAGGTGGTGCAGGAGGTTGTGGAGGAGAAGGATCCGGAGACGGCGCGGGCGCTTCGGCGGTTTCACTTCAGGGTGCGGGGGTCGCCTCTGGTGGTTCCGCTTAGGAAGCTTAGGTCTGAGTACATCGGCAGGTTGGTCAGGATTGAGGGGATAGTCACGAGGCAGACCCCGCCTAAGCACTTCCTGCATAAGGCGCTTTACCGCTGCACGCAGTGTGGCTACGAGATTGAGCTGATGCAGGAGCTGGAGCGTCACGTGGAGCCTCCTGCGAAGTGTCCGCGGTGCGGCGCTTCGAAGAGCTTCACGTTGGTGACTGAGCTGAGCCAGTATATCGACTGGCAGAAGGTAATCGTGCAGGAGAGGCCTGAGGATCTGCCGCCCGGCCAGCTTCCGAGGAGCGTGGAGGTGGTTCTTCTCGACGACTTGGTGGACGCGGCGAAGCCCGGCGACATAGTTTCGCTTACCGGCGTCGTGGATTTGACGCTGAGCGAGCTCAGGAAGGGCAGGCCCCCCATTGTTACCTCCTACGTGCAGGGGGTGCACGTGGAGACGTCTAACAAGGAGTTTGTGGAGGAGATCACCAAGGAGGATGAGCAGAGGATCCTGGAGATCTCGCGGAGGCCCGACGTGAGGGAGCTCATCGTGCGGTCCATCGGCCCGTCTATCTACGGCTACGAGGAGATCAAGGAGGCGATCGCCTGCCTCCTCTTCGGCGGCAACGAAATGGTGTATCCCGACGGCGTCAGGGTGAGGGGGGATATAAACATCCTGCTGATAGGCGACCCGGGCACGGCGAAGTCCCAGTTGCTTAAGTTCGTGGCGAAGATAGCGCCGAGGGCCGTCTACACCACGGGCAAGGGCTCGTCGGCGGCGGGCCTCACTGCGGCTGTAGTCAGGGATAAGCTGACGGGGGAGTTCTACCTGGAGGCCGGCGCGTTGGTGCTTGCGGATAAGGGCGTCGCCGTCATAGACGAGATCGACAAGATGGACGCCAAGGACCGGGTGGCGCTTCACGAGGCCATGGAGCAAAACACCGTTTCTATAAGCAAGGCCGGCATCGTGGCGACCCTCAACGCGAGGGCGGCGGTGCTCGCCGCGGCCAACCCCGCCTTCGGCCGCTACCTGCCGAACCGCACCGTGGCGGAGAACATAGATCTGCCGGTGTCTCTGCTGAGCCGCTTCGACCTCATCTTCGTCATTAGGGACGAGCCGAGGGAGGATTTCGACTCCTCTGTGGCTGGGCACATCTTAGACCTCCACTCCGGCAAGGTGCCGGAGTCCTTCAGAGACGTGCTGAGGCCTGAGTTTCTCCGCAAGTATATAATGTACGCGAGGAGGTATATACGGCCGGTCTTGAGCGAGGAGGCTAAGGAGAGGATCAGGAGGTTCTACCTGGAGATGCGCCGGAAGTACCAGGGGCCGGGCACGGCCATCGCCATCACGGCGCGTCAGCTGGAGGCGCTTATACGCCTCACCGTCGCGGAGGCCAAGATGAGGCTCTCCCCGATAGCCACGGGGGAGGACGCGGAGAGGGCCATCAGGCTGTATCTAGCCTTCCTCAAGTCCGTCGGCATAGATGTGGAGTCCGGCGCCATAGACATCGACGCCATAATCACGGGGGTGCCCGCGTCGAGGAGGGAGGCGTACATAAAGGTGGTGGAGCTTTTGAAGAGGCTTGAGGAGGCGGAGAGGGGGCCCGTGAAGATCGAGGTTCTGAAGGCGGAGGCGGAGAGGGCCGGCATACCCGGCGCAGAGGTGCAGAGGATTGTGGACCTCCTGGTCCGCAACGGCGAGGCCTACATGCCGCGGCCGGGCTACATAAAGCGGGTTGTGTAGTTTTTATTCTGGTCCTGAACAGCCTCTGTGGATGTGGCTGAGCTTCCTCTTGACGCCAGGCTCGTTGCGGTGCTGAAGGAGAGGGGGGTTAGGCGGCTCTTCCCGCCCCAGGCCGAGGCCGTGAAGGCGGGCGTCTTCGACGGGAGGAGCGTGCTTCTCTGCACCGCCACGGCGTCTGGGAAGTCTCTGCTGGCCGAGGTTGCGGCGGTTAAGACGGCTTTGGAGGGGAGGATGGCGCTGTACGCGGTGCCCCTCAAGGCGCTCGCCCACGAGAAGCTCCTCCACTTCTCCTACTACGGCAAGCTGGCGAAGGTGGGCATCTCCACGGGGGATTTCGAGTCCGACGACAAGCGGTTGCATGAATACGACGTGGTTGTGGTGACCTACGAGAAGCTAGACAGCCTGCTGAGACATAGGCCGAGCTGGCTGGGGTCTGTCGGGCTGATCGTGGTGGACGAGATCCACTACCTGGGGGACCCCAGGAGGGGGCCCGTCCTCGAGTCCATAATCGCCAAGGTGAGGCACCTGGGCCTCCGGGCCCAGTTCATAGGGCTGAGCGCCACCGTGGGCAACGCGGCCGAGGTGGCGCAGTGGATGGGGGCTAGGCTCGTGGCGTCTAGCTGGAGGCCCGTGCCTCTGCGGGAGGGCGTGTACTTCGGCGGGAGTATCCACTTCCCCGACGGGACTCGCCGGCCGGTTAGGGCAGGCGGCGACGCCGAGGTGGCCCTCGCCGTGGACGCGCTGGCTGACGGCGGGCAGGCGCTGGTGTTTACCAGCAGCAGATCCTCCACCGTGCGTCTCGCCGGGGCGATCGCCAAGGCTGTGGCCGCACATCCCGCGAGGCTCATCGACGTGGGGGAGGCGGGGGAGCTGGCGGAGGAGGTGTTGCGGGCGTCGTCTAGCAAGATCATAGGGAGGGAGCTGGCGGAGCTCGTGGCGAGGGGCGTCGCCTTCCACAACGCCGGGCTTGAGCTGGAGGTTAGGAGGCTTGTGGAGGAGGGGTTCAGGCGCGGTGTGATAAAAGTCGTGGTGTCCACAACCACGTTGGCCGCCGGCGTGAACCTCCCGGCGCGGCGCGTGGTCGTGGCGGAGTACGAGCGCTACGACCCGGTGGTGGGGAGGGAGGAGATCCCCGTGCTTGAGTATAAACAGATGGCGGGGCGGGCGGGGAGGCCCGGGCTCGACCCATTCGGCGAGGCGGTGATCGTCGCCCGTGGCAGAAACGAGGTGGGGTACCTCATGGAGAGGTACGTCCTGGGCCAGGTGGAAAACGTGAAGTCGCACATCCTGTCCGGCCCCAGCCTGAGGGCACATGCGCTGGGCGCAGTGGGCGGGGGATACGCCAAGTCCATAGACGAGTTGGCGGACTTCTTCTCCAACACCCTGGGCTTCCACCAGCTGAGGACCGGGCTTAAATCCGCCTTGCTCCGGTCCAAGGTGGAAGACGCCGTGGACCAGCTGGTGGAGTGGGGCTTCTTGGAGCGAGACGGCGATTACGTATACGCCACCGAGCTGGGTAGGCAGGTGGCTAGGCTGTATCTAGACCCGGAGACCGCCGCCAGGTACATAGCGCTTATTAAGTCGCTGAGGCGGGGCGCGACTGCGGCGTATCTATACATAGTGCTGACCGCGCCGGATTTCCCCAGGGTGAGGCGGGGCAGGGTGGATAAACACCTCGCCGAGGAGGTGCTGTCTGCCCTCAACGTGGAGGAAGACGAGGAGTTTGAAGACGTGGTTAAGACCGCGGCGATGCTGAAGGCGTGGATAGAGGAGGTGGATGAGGACGAGATATTTGAGCGGTTTGAGGTGGCGCCGGGCGATCTACGGGTTTACGTGGATCTCTTCGAGTGGCTGGGCAACGCGGCGGCGAAGCTGGCGGGGATCGTGGGACGTGGGGAGCACGGGAGGGGGCTTGAGGTGGTCACGGCGAGGGTTGTACACGGCGTGAAGGAGGAGCTCCTGGAGCTGGTCACCGCGTTGAGGGGCGTGGGGAGGGTCAGGGCGAGGGTTCTGTATAACTTCGGCTTCCGGACCCTTAGAGACGTGGCGAGGGCGTCGGTGCGGGAGATCGCGTCTCTGCCGGGCTTCGGCGAGAAGCTGGCCGAGTCGGTGATAGAGCAGGCGCGGCAACTGGTCACCCGAGGGCAATGACGTTGTAGCGGCCGACGACCTTAAGCATGGTGGTGCGGCTCCTCAGCTCCTCCAGTGCGGGCTCCAGCCCCGGCCCCGTCTCCACCTCCACCAGGAAGAAGTAGTCCCAGGGGGATAGCTTAGTCGGTCTTGAGTATATCAGAGTCATGTTTATCCCCCTCTCTGCCAGGGGGGACAGCGCCTTGTAGAGCGCGCCGGCGACGTTGGGCACCGCGAATATCAAGGCGGCTCTGGCCCCCGAGGCGCCGCCCCTCCTCGACAGCACCGCGAACCTCGTGTAGCTCTCCCCGTCTTCCACGCCGCAGGTCTTTTCGTAGCGCTCAAGCGCCCTGGGCGACGCCAGCACCGCGCAGTCGGAGGGACATTTCTCGAACTCCTTCACGGCCTCGGAGGTGGAGGACGTGTAGACGACCTCGGCGCCCAGGGCCGCGAGCGCCCTCTTCGCCTGGGCGGCGGCGTGTGGATGCGTGTAGACGACCCGGGGGACCCCCCTCCTGGCGATGCAGAGGGTCACCCTCAGCTCGCCCATGGAGGCTATCCCGACGCCGTGTGTGGCTAAGGCGTCCACCGTCTCGCCAACAGGCCCTTCGAGGCTGTTGATAAACGGCACCACTCCGTAGTCGGCCGTGCCCCGGTCCACGGCTTTAAACACATCCGTGATGGTCCTGCTAGGGACGTGGACTCCGTGTGGGAACATGGCCACGGCGGCTTCCCACGTGAAGGAGCGTTCGGGGCCTAGGTAGGCCACGGCGGGTTTGTGCAGTCGGGATACCTCCGAGGCGATCACCGGCGCGAGGACGCCGTCAATGAGCGGCGGCGCGTTGTACCTAGCTCTCTCTCTTAAGAGCGCGTAGAGCTGTTCCTCCAGTTCGTAAACCCCTGCATTAATAAACGGGATAGTTCCGGTATATATGTGTTACTTGTCCACAAGAACACGTCTGACTGGGTCTCTGAGGCTTTGAGGGAGGCAGGCGCTGAGGTCGTGGAGGGGGCTGGGGACTGGGACGCCGTGCGTCTCGCCCACAGCGAAATTTTTGTAAAAGCCGTCTCCAGGCGCGAGGCTGACGTGTTGAGGGCTGTCGCCGTGGCCGACGCCGCCTTGTCCAAGCGGCGGGCCGTGTTTTATGTGGGAGGCACCTCCATGGCTGGTCTACACACGCCGAGGGGCGGACAGGTGTTCAACGCAACGGTCTACATAGCGAAGAAGGTAGGCGCCTCCGTCTTGTCTATAGATAGACACTTCCCGCTGGGCACATGGGAGCTCCACCTCGAGCACAAGTTCCCGCTGTATGTGGTATACGGCGGGGCCGAGGGGCCGTCCCACAGACAAGTGGCGAGGCGGGGACACGGGGCCGTCGCCTTCCCTCTGCCTCCCGGCGCGGGGGACCGGAGTTTTGAACGAGTCTTGTCTTTTATAGACCGCACGTCTGAGGGGCCTCTTGCCGTCCAGCTAGGGTTCGACATACACCGAGACGACCCCACGGGGTACTTCTTCGCCTCCGAGCGTTTCTACTACCTCCTCGGCAGGTCGCTGGCGAGGCGGGAGTTCTACATCTCTCTGGAGTGCCCCTCCACCCCGGGTGTTTTCAAGAGGGCTCTGGCCAGCCTCCTAGCGGGGGTCGCGGGCGGGGAGGCGCCGGCTGCGGAGCCTTACAGAGAGAGCGAGGCGGTGCGGAGGGAGGTGGAGCTTCTACTTAGGCGCGCTAGGCGGATACTCTAAACTCCTTATAGTCGCCTCGGTACTCGTCCTCCCTTACTGAGATCTCCCGTATTTTAACGGCAGGCGACGCCATGGGTATGAACTTCACAAGCCGCTCCACAGACTCGTCGGGGCCCTCCAAGACGGCGTAAAGCGTGTTGTCCACGAGCCGGGCCTCGCCGCAGACCCCGTGTTTAGCCGCCTCGCTCTTCAAGATCCTCAGAAGGGGGACCCCGGGGAGGTTGATGTCGCCTTTCACCGTCAAATATACCCGTTTCATAGGCGTAGACCCGTTTATGGTATTTAAGCGTCAGGTCGTCTCTTCCGTCGTCACACATCCCTCCATCGATCCCGTCATCACCAACAATAGACTTTTATTCACGGTATAAAACCTTACCGTGGAGGACGTAAATAGGAAAATCGAGGGGGCTGTCCGGGCGTTGGCGACGGAGGTTTTGACCAAGTTCGAGAAGAAGAAAAGAATAGACAACGTGCAGGAGCTAATAATCCTGGCCACGTATCTCAACATGAAGAAGATCGACGACCTCAGGGAGGAGGTAGACGGCATCATACGCGGCTTCCAGCGGCTCGACGCGTTACTCGACGTGGTCAAGGATCTCAAGGCCGCGTTGGAAAGGCTGGAGAAGGGCAGGTCAGACGAGGCCGCTGCGCTTCTGAAGGAGGTAAACGCCAAGCTTGACCAGGTGCTTGAGAAGCTGGGGGCGTTCTCCATCGAGGAGATCTAGGCGGATCGGCCATCACCCGTTCAGTCCGGGTTCAACACAGCACCTCTCAGCTAAATCCGCCACATCCAACAAGATCACAAATTTAAAACCTTCCCTCCCCTCCCCCCGTGGCTGAGGTTTTCAAGAAGTGCACCTCCTACGGCGACTTGGTGGCCGGCTCGCCGCACGAGAGGGAGTTCCTCCAGTGGCTCCTCGCCTTCCTCGACACGCCTTCAATATGGTTCCACCTATCCCCCGTGGAGGTTCTCCACTGGCAAGACGCGGGCACCAGGCTTGAGGTGGAGGGCGCGGCGCTTCCCGGCCTAGCCATGCCCTATTCACAGGCCGCGTCTGTGGAGGGGAGACTTGTGCCGGTAGACGGAGACGTGGAGGGCAACATAGCCGTCGCGGAGTTCCCCCCGGACGTAGACGACGCCAAATACGTGGTCATCGACGCGGCGCGCCGCGGCGCCGCCGCTGTGGTGTTCACAGGCAGGCCGCCCCGCCGGATTGTAGTCGCTGGGGAACACGGCTATAAATTCGACGCGGCGCCGACGCCGGTGCCTGCCGCCAGCTTCGAAGACGTCGGCTCATACGTGGGGAGGCGGGCAAGGCTTGAGGTAAACACCAAGTCGCGGGTCACCTACAGCTACAGCCTCGTAGCGTTTAACAGTTTTGAGAACACGCCTATGATATCAGCGCATTGGGACCACTGGCTCGTCGGCGCCACGGACAACTGCGCAGGCGTGGAGGCCGCCGTCCTTGCGTTTAGCGAGCTTGTGGCCGACGACGTCCCGGTGGCTCTCGGCTTGTTTACGGCGGAGGAGGGCGTGGCGCCGCACACGCCCTCATTCTACTGGGCGTGGGGGTCTCTAAATTACCTAAAGCGGTGGAGGCCCACCCTTCTGGTAAATATAGACGTCGTCGGCGTGGGGACCCCCAGGATCTACGCAACGCCCTATCTACACGAGGCGTTGAAGGGCTTGGGCCCTGTGGAGGCCCCCGAGGCGTACTTCGACAGCGTGCACTACGAGAGGTGGGGCCTCCCCTCCGTGACCATCTCCTCACTAAAAGACACTTGGAGCCTCTACCACAGCCCCCTCGACGCCCAGATAGAGGCCGCCAACGTGCTCTACGCCGCCGAGCTGGCCAAGCGAATTGCCAAGGTGAAGCCGCCGACGCCCTCCGTGAGGCTGGAGGACTACGGCCTTCCCCCTGCCGACGACCCCTACACGGCTTGGTCACTTGTGCACAACTACCTCGTCGTCTTCACGGACTTTAAACACTCAGATATCGTGTACACCGACGTGTTCAGGTTCTTGAAGAGGAGGGGGAGGGAGCACCGGAGGATAGACCTCCTCGGCGGCCCCACGCTGTGTGTGAACACATGCGGAGAGGCGTTTGAGACCTACCGCGACCTCTCTCTACTTAGGCTCTAGCCTCATGTGTTCCAGCGCGCGCCTGATGTAGGTGGAGGAAAGAACATGCCCATATCCATCTCTTACCGTGGATATAACCACCAGCTCCATGGGCCTGAGGCCCCTCTTGGCCCTCTCGTCGTTTATCTCGAGGGCGCGCGGTGCGGTTTCTATGCTGGCCACGATGGCCTCAAGCCGGGGGTCCGCCACCGCTGGTCCGTGGGGGTCGTTGATCTCGGCGTAGACAACGTCTTTGTCTGGCGCTATTAGGCTTAGCAAATTTCTTATGTTGGCAAGCCGCGCCGAGAAGGGCCTTACCCTGTACTGCTTATAGGTGGAGGCAAACGCGTCGCTGGTTAGGCCGATGAGGATCTTATCGCCTATTAGAGTCGCCGTGGCCAAGAGCTTCACGTGACCTGCGTGTAGCGTGTCGAAGGTTCCCCCCAGCACCACGTATCTGAACCTCAGCTTCACGTGTATGGGTATTTTCGTATTTAAAAACCTCCAGTAGTTCGTGGATTCGCTCAGGAGGCTTCTTCTTGAGAACCCGGCGGTGCTTGAGATGAGGTACCGGGAGAGGGAGGCAGTGTGCGAGCCCTCCTCGCCGCCTTTCGCAGTGCGGCTCGACGGGGTGGGTTTCGGCAAGAGACTCAAAGATTTCGAGGCGCCCCGGAGCAAGCTGGCGCACACGGCGCTTGTGGAGACGGCGCGGAGGCTCGCAATGCAGTACGGGGCTGAGTTTGTCCACGTGGTAAGCGACGAGGTGAACTTGCTGTTTCTAGGATCCGCGCCGTATGGCGGGAGGACGTTTAAGATCATCAGCGTACTGGCCGCACACGCCTCGGCCGAGCTCACGGCGAAGCTCGGGCGCCCCCTCTACTTCGACGGGAGGGTGGTGAAGCTAAGCGACGCCTGCGACGCCGCGAGGTACGTGTTGTTCAGGGCCAGGGTGGGTCTGAACAACTACGTGATCCAGCTCGCCAGAGCCGCGGGGCTAGTGCATGAATACACCCCCCGCATCGAGGACCTACTCGCAAAGGTGGAGATCGGAGATTTCCAGCTCGCGTGGGGCACCTTCATGGATAAACGAAGCGGCTACGGGAAAAACGGCGATGTGTGCACCGCGCTGTCTGGGCTTTGCAACGTCTGCTAGTCGTACTTCTCGTCGAGGTACTTGACGAGGTACTCCGCGTTGTACGTCTCCCCAAAGCCCCTGGAGAGCAACTCCTTCGGCGGGTAGACGCTACCCCATCTGTGGATCTTCTCCCTCAGGTACTCCTTGACAGAGGCCAGGTTGCCCTCGGCGACTAGCTCGCGGATTTTCCCATGCTTATAATAGATCATCGCCGCAACCACGTTGCCGAGCGTGTAGGTGGGGAAGTAGCCTATGGAGCCGTGGGCCCAGTGTATGTCCTGGAGGACCCCCTCGGCGTCGTTTCTAGGCCTAACGCCGAGGAGACGGTCCATCTCGTTGTTCCAAAGCTCCGGCAGTTGCGAGGTCTTGACCTCGCCTGTAATCATGAGGCGCTCCAGCCTGTACCGGAGCAATATGTGGAGGTTGTAGGTCACCTCGTCCGCCTCGGTTCTAATGAGGCTGGGCCTAACCACGTTGAAGTAGTAGAAGAGATCGTCGTCTGCGTACTTGGCCAGGAAGTCTAGGTGTTTCCGCAGGGTTGGCGATATCTTCGCCGCGAACTCGCGGCTCCTGCCCACGACGTTTTCCATGAAGCGGCTCTGGCTCTCGTGAATGCCTAGGGAGACCCCTGAGCCGACGGGCGTCATGGCCAGGGACTCGTCTATGTTTAGCTCATAGAGGGCGTGGCCGTATTCGTGCAACGCCGAGAAGAGCGGCTCTCTGAAGTCAACCCCCCTGTACCGCACGGTTATCCTCACGTCAAAGGGCGTAGCGATCCCGACTGTGAACGGATGCGGAGACACGTCAACCCTGAACCTGGCCTTGGGATAGCCGACGAACTCCAAAACCTCCATAACCGCCGCCTCCACCTTCGCCTTGTCGTAAGGCACGTCTTCCAGCGGGTGTCTCCTAGGCCAGCCCCGCGACTCAAGCTTGTAGAGAAGCGACTTGATCCCCGGCTCCAGCACCGAGAAGACCGCCTCCACGTCTCTAGACGTAAGTCCCTCCTCGTAGAGGTCCAGCAAGGCGTCGTAGGGATGCTCCTCGTAGCCCAGCTTCTCGGCCACGACCCTGGTCAGCTCCACTATCCTCTCGAGATACGGCACGAAGAGGTCGAACCTCGCCTTCTCCTTGGCCCCCCGCCACGCCACAAAGGCCTCGGAGGTCACCTTCGCGAGCTCCTTAACCACCTCGGGGGGCACCCTCTGGTAGAACCTCAAGTCCCTCTTCAACACCCTTATAATCCCCCTCTCCACGTCTGTGAGGTCCCTCTCCTCCTCCGCCTTCTCTATAAGCTTCACGAACTTTTCGTCGAGCATAAACCGCTGGATAAGCTGCGCGATCTCCGCCCTAGCCACGGCGCGGCCCTTAATCCCCTCCTCCGGCATATACGTCTCGGAGTCCCAGCCCATCACCGAC
>JAVVGH010000012.1:0-13253 GCA_032249215.1 Pyrobaculum sp. | reverse complement strand
TTCGACGTCTATGTTAGGTGGAACGTGCCTCTTATCGCGTTTATGGACGTGTCGTTTCTGTACGTCTCGTGTAGAGTCATGAGGCACTCACCTGCATACGTCAGGAGATGCGGCTAGCCGCCGCGGCTGAGGCGGCCTTCCAGATTCGGGCCATTACGATGGCCAGCGCCACCAAGGCGTGCGAAGGCCTGAGGCGTCGGTGGATGCGGGGTCTTTCAGTGAACGTGAGTGCAAGCCTAGGGTGGGGTGGCGCTGGGCGTTGACCCCACCGCCGTGAGGACCGCGGCGAAGATCGCCGCGGCGCCTGCCATCTGTCTGGGCGTCAGGTTCTCGACGCCTGTGGCTTTTGCGTAGAGTTGCGTTATTAGGGGGGAGGCGGATACTAATATGGTCGTAGGCGCCAGGCCTATTTTCCCGACTGCGTAGGCGAAGAGGGCAGACCCGACGCCTAGATCCATGAGGGAGGCCGCTACGAAGAGGGGGGACTTGACAACCTTCAGCCTCCTCTTCGCCGCCAGATATAGGCCGAGGGCGGCGCAGGCTGAGGCGGCCCTTAGGTAGGCGACTGCCATGGGATTTACGCTCCCCAGCACGGCGAGCTTCACGGCGGTCATGCCGAGGGACCACAGAAGGGCAGCGCCGGCGGCCGCCGCCAGGCCCAGGGGGCTTAGCCGCGCGCCGCCTCCGCCGGCGAGGAGGGAGACGCCGGCCACCGCCAGGAGAGAGGAGAGTATTAGCCACTGCGAAACCTCTTCTCCGAGAAGTAGGGCGAAGTACTGTGCCATCACTATGTACGTGTAGGCGAGGGGCGCCGCCACGGAGCCACCCACCTTGTGGATGGCGTAGAAGTAGAGGCTGTCCCCGACAAACAGCGTCACGACGCCGCTGACCACGGCCGCCCACAGGCCGGGGGCCGGCTTGATGAACAACGCCGTGGGCGCCAGGAGGACCGCGACGTATATCAGGCGGGAGAAGTTGACGGCGGCCGCGTCTAGGCTCTCCATGTGTCTCTTGTAGAGAAATATGACCAACGCCCAGATAGCGGCGGCCGCCAGGGCCGCCCCCACGCCGAGTAGGTCCATCAAAGCGGCTTAACCGGCGTGGAGGCTCCGCAGGCTAGACACCTCATGACGAATATTCTGCCTTCTCTATTCAGCTCGGTGTCTATGGAGTTGCAGACTGGACAGACCACGTAGTACCTAATGAAGCGTTCGTAGACCGCCTCCACGACCTTAGGCGACTTCTCGCCGTGGAGCGTGAAGACGTCGCCCTCGACGGTGCCCGGCACGGCGAGCTCCTTCTGGAAGAACTTGGCCATGAAGTAGACGTCTCTATTGAGCCTCCTGGCTATCTGGCCGAAGTTCGATACCACCGTCTTCCGCGGCATGTTGGTCACCTCTATCCTTGGTATCTCGGCCCTTCTCTGGGCCTTAGGCGCCACCAGCTTATACGCACGCTCCAGAAGAGCCAAATACTCCTCATCCATTGGGCCCAAGAAGGGGGAGGTATAAAAATTAAGCTGGTTTAAACCAGTACGTGATGTAGTTCTCGCCGGGTCTCCTGTCGACCACAAGCCGCACCTTCATGCCGGGCTTCAGCGCCTTGGGGTCGGCGTCTATCCAGGCCGTTACGTTGAAGCCGTCTGGCATCTTCACGATGCCCACCACATAGTCGCTGTGGTGAGAGAAGCTGGCGGGCTTCACGTTTATCACAGTCCAGGTAATCAGCTCCCCCTCTGTGCTTGTCTCGCGCCACTCCACATCCGACGTCTTGCACCTCGGACAGTCTACCTGCGGCGGGAAGTACTTGCCGCCGCACATCTTGCACTGGGTATACATGAGCCTGCCCCGTTGGAGGCCCTCTACAAATTTCTCTAGCTTATTCACAGACAGCGTAAACCTCAACCTTAACTCGCGCACGTCTACCCAGAGCAACGCGCCGCTTTTCGGGTCTCTATACACCGGGAGGCCAGTGGCTTTTATCAACGAATCCAGCTGTTTCAAAGGCTCTCCGTACAACTTCTCAAGCGTATCCACCACCGCAGACACCACAGACTTCTCCACAGTCGACGTGGGAGACATAGTCACGCCGTTAAGCTAAGTATTGTCACGAAGGCGTAGTGCCCGGTTCCACCTATGTTGTGCGCCAGCGCCATGCCGCTTTTTATAGGCGCCTGCCTGCCCCTCTCCACCTGTTGCCTAAGTTGCTTCGTGAGTTCGGCTATCATGGAGACGCCAGTGGCGCCGATTGGGTGGCCCTTCGCCTTCAGACCGCCGTCTACGTTGACTGGGATCAAGCCGCCTATGTAGGTCTGGCCCTCGCGGATGAGCTTGTAGCCCTCGCCCCTCTTGGCGAAGCCGAGGTCCTCATACGCCATTATCTCCGCTATTGTGAAGCAGTCGTGAACATCCGCTACGTCTAGGTACTTCGCCGGGTTCTCCGGGTCTATACCGGCCTTCTTGTAGGCCATTTTAGCCGCGACTTGCGCCGCCTCAAGCCCTATGAAGTCCGGCCTCTTGCTTAGGTTAGCCGTGCCGTTGGCGTAGCCAATTGCCTTAATCCACACGGGGGTGTCGGTAAGCTTCTTGGCCGCCTCTTCGCTCGCGAGGATAACCGCCGAGGCCCCGTCTGTTATGGGACTGCTGTCGTACAGCTTGAGCGGCCACGCCACGTAGCGGGAGTTGAGGCACTCCTCCACAGTTATGGCCCTCTGGAACTGGGCCTTGGGGTTCAGCGAGCCGTAGTAGTGGTTCTTCACAGCCACCTTGCATAAGTCCTCCTCCGTGGCGCCGTGTCGGTGCATATACGCCGTGGCGTACAACGCGTAGTAGCCTGGAAAAGTCAAGCCGAAGTTTTCAAACTCCCAGAAGTAGTTGCCCGCCCTGCCTATGAACTCCACAACTGTCGGCGTAGGCGACTCGTACATCTTCTCCACGCCGATGGCCATCACTATGTCCGCCTCGCCGCTTGCGATCATGTGATACGCCGTCCTCACCGCGGCGGAGCCCGTGGCGCAGGCCGCCTCCACCCTAATTCCGCTTTTTGGGACGAGGCCGCAGTACTCCCCCACGACCACGGCTGGCAAAGCCTCGGAAGACCAGCCTCCTACGTTCCCAACCACGAACCCTTGGACGTCCTCCGGCCCAAGCCTGGCGTCGTCTAGAGCCTCCTTTACAGCCTCCCACGCGAGCTCCGGCAGGGAGACATCGGCTCTATTGCCGAACTTACTGGTACCTACGCCTACTACTGCAACCTTTCTCATGTAAAGAAATGACATAAAATAATTTATTTCTTCCCTTAGACTAGTTATGCAATTTATGTAACCAATTTGGCTATTTCCTCAGGTATCTGACCCTTCTCCCTCAGTATTCTTACCAGCTGGCGGTACGCCACAAGCTTCTGGATGTTGTTGGCGCCTTCGTATATCTGCGTAATCTTGACACTTCTCAGGAACCGCTCCACGCCGGTCTCCCTTATCACGCCCACGCCGCCGTGTAGGTTGATTGCCTCTGAAATCACCTCCTCCGCCACCTCGGTGGCGTAGAACTTAGCCAGCGACGCCGCGAAGGTGTACTCCTTCCGGTCCTCGTCGGCGAGCTTCGCCGCCAGGTACGTCAAGAGACGCGCCGAGAAGATCTTAGCCATCATCTCCACGAGGCTGAACTGTATGGCCTGGAAGTAGGCGATCGGCACGCCGAAGGCCTGCCTCTGGTGGACGTATTTAAACGCCATCTCGAAGGCGCCTTGGGCCATGCCCACCGCCTGCGCCGCAACCCCTATTCTCGTCCTGTCGAAGGTCTCCATGGCGTAGAGGAACCCCATCCCCTCCTCGCCCACCCTGTTCTCGTCCGGCACCTCAACGTTTTCAAGAACAAGCTCGCAGGCGTGGTCTCCGTAGAGGCCCATCTTGTGGTAGCACTGCTCCACCTTGAAACCAGGCGTGTCCTTCTCCACAATGAAGAAGGTCAGGCCGAGGTACCTCAGCCGCTTGTCCGGGGGCGGGTATGTGCGGGCGAGCACCACGAAGTAGTCGGCAACATCCGCGCTACTGATGAAGGCCTTCCTCCCGTTTATCACCCATTTGCTCCCAACCTTCTCCGCCTTGGTCTGGATGCCAGCCACGTCGGAGCCGCAACAGGGCTCCGTGACCGCAAACGCGCCGAATTTCTCGCCCCTGGCAATCGGGGGGATGTACTTCTGCTTCTGCTCCTCCGAGCCGAAAAGCATTATAGGCGTGAGAAACAGCTCGTTAGTGCCTATGTACACGCTCAGCCCCGGCAGAACTCGGCAGATCTCCTCAGACATTATGACGCCCATCCTGTGGTCTCCCCCCTGTCCGCCGTATTTCTCGGGGATGCCGATTCCGAAGAAGCCCTGCTCCGCCATCTTCCTCAAAATGTCGCGAGGCACCTCGTCTGTCTCCTCTATCTCCATGGCCCTCGGCGCCACCTCCCTCTCCACAAACTCCCTCACAGCCTTCCTAAACATCTCGTGCTCCGGCGTCAGCACAACCGAGTAGTCTTGTATCGTGTCAAATGGGAACACCATGAGCGCCGCCACGCCCCGATATTTAAACGTTCATTTCGTCAAGTCGTTTAACTTTTACATATATCTAGTGTAGATAGGTTTTTAAGACGCTATCTTCAATGTATATATGTCAACAGTAGAAATATTCGAGAAATACATAAAGAGCCGCATATGGTCAAAGAACTACGACGAGGGCGTCCCCCCGGAGGTTGAGATAAGACCAGCTCCCCTCTTTACGTATTTAGATAGGCAGACCTCGGAAAACGGCGGCAAAACTGCCTACATATACTTCAACAATAAGGTGAGCTTCAAGACTGTTGGCGAACACAGCGATAGGGTGGCCGCGGCGCTGAAGGAATGGGGCATTGGCAAGGGGGGCGCCATGGCGATTTATCTGCCGAACACGCCGGCGTTCCCCATTATTTACTACGCCGCTTTGAAGCTGGGCGCCGTCGTGACGCCGATGAACCCGCTCTACACTCCGCGAGAAATCGCGTGGCAGGCTAAGGACGCAGGTGCCAAGGTGATATTCGCCGCCGACGTCCTCTACAAAAACGTGGAGGAGGCCGCAAAGATGTACCAATTCGACAGAGTCGTGGTGGTGGAAGTAACTGAGTACATGCCAAGCCTCATCAAGCCCTTGGCAAAAATGAAGCTGAAGCCGCCGAAGATACAGTACACAGGCCGCGTAGTCCCCTACAGAGATCTCCTTAAATACGCCCCCACATCGTATAGGGCGAACGTAGACCCTACACAAGACCTCGCCGCGTTTATGTATACAGGCGGGACCACCGGCCTCCCCAAAGGCGCCGAGATAACCCACGCCAACATATCGTCCAACCTGCAACAGCTGAAGCCGCTGTACGACGCCGTGAGACGAAAGAGGGGTCTCGACACGCTGGTGATGATGGGGCTGTTGCCGTGGTACCACATCTACGGCCAGGTAACGGTTATGCACTACGGGATTTTCGACGGGGCCACTGTAGTGGTCATGCCCAGACCCGACATAGAGCAGTTGATGAAGCTAGTGCAGAAGCACAACGTCCACGTAATGCACGGAGTCCCCACCCTCTACAACATGATAAACAACCACCCCAAGGCGCGCCAGTTCAACCTCAGCAGCCTCGCCTTCTGCATCTCCGGCGCGGCCCCCCTGCCCGTGGAGGTGGCCAAGAAATTTGAGGAGCTGACAGGCGCCGTGCTTAGGGAGGGCTACGGGCTCACAGAAACCGCCGTGGTCACCCACGTCAACCCGCTCTACGGCAAGGCCAAGGCCGGCTCCATCGGCCTCCCCATACCCTCCACCTACGCCGCAATAGCCGACCCAAACAAGCCGGAGCTTCTGCCGCCGAACCAGGTGGGGGAGATCGTGATCTCCGGCCCACAGGTCTTCAAGGGCTACCACAACAGACCTGAGGAGAATGCCCTGGCCTTCTTCGAGTGCTGTGGCTTGCGGTGGTTCAGGACCGGCGACATGGGCTACATGGACGAGGAGGGCTACTTCTACGTGGTGGACAGGAAGAAAGACATGATTAAGTACAAGGGATACTCGGTGTTCAGCAGAGAGATTGAGGAAGTGCTGTACCAGCACCCCTGCGTAAAGGAGGCTGCGGTCATCGGCGTGCCGCATCCAGAAGCCGGCGAGATACCGAAGGCCTTCATAGTGCTGAAAGACGACTGCAAGGGCAAGGTCACCGCCGAGGACATCATAAAGTGGACGGAGGACAAGCTAGCCCACTACAAGAAGCCGCGAGCGGTTGAGTTCAGAGACGAGTTGCCCAAGTCGGCCGTGGGCAAGATATTGAAACGGGAGCTGAAGGCGGAGGAGCTGAAGAAGATACAGGCAAGCGCCGCGAAGGCTTAATAACGGTTTTTTACCCACCCCTGTGAAAATCGGTAGCCTAGAGGTGGGCAGGGTAGGCCTCGGCGCTTGGCAGGCAGGCGGCGGGGCCTGGTTGGTGGACTTCTCCGAGCTGAAGAAGGCATATGAATATGCGCTGGACAACGGCATAAACTTCATCGACACGGCGGAGGTGTACGGCAACGGCCGTAGCGAGGAGTTCGTGGGAGAGCTGGTGAGGGGCAGACCCCACGTCGTTGTCGCGACTAAGGTCGCAGGCTTCCACTGGAACAGGGTGCTGAAAAGCGCGGAGAGAAGCAGAAGGAGGCTGGGCAGGATAGACCTTCTCCAGCTCCATTGGCCGCCGCCGGTTTACGTGCCCATATGCAAGGTGATTAGGGATCTGGAGAGGGCCGTGGAGGCGGGTCTCACGGCGGAGATAGGCGTGAGCAACTTCGACGTGCCGCTTATGGAGAAGGCGCTGACGTGCACGAGGAAATACGAGGTGGTGTCTGACCAAGTGGCGTACAGCCCCCTCCAGAGAGCCGCCGAGGCGTTGATCGAACTGGGAAGGAGAAGAGGCTTCGTGGTGATTGCGTGGAGCCCCCTGGCCAAAGGCGCCGTGCTCAAGGAGAAGCTTGGAAACGACCCGGCGAGGAGGCTGGACCCAGTGGTTAAGAGGGCACAGACGCCGGAGGGCCGGAGGCTCGCGGCGACCATAAGGAGGATCGCCGAGAGGAGGGGCGTCAGCCCGGCGGCCGTGGTTTTGGCTTGGCACGCCGCCAAGGGGGCGTACCCCATACCCGGCGTGAAAAACGTGGCGCAGTCCAGAGATGTGGTGGAGGCGGCCAGGCTCGCGCTTACGGAGGAGGAGGTTAGGGAGATAGACGAGGCGGCCCCCTTCGTCTCAGGCTCTCTGTGGCCCGGCGTCATGAGGCTTATACCTGGCATTCTACAGAAGCTGGCTTTTACATTAGCTGGGGTCTAGGTTCAACTATAGACGTATCCATTGTTTAAATAGATGGGTGTTCGACAGTACATGCCAAAAATAGCAGTAATCGGGGCCGGCACGATGGGGCACGGCATAGCCGAGCTCTTCGCCATAGCAGGCTACGAAGTCCACCTCGTCGACGTCGCCGAGGACTTTGTCAGGAGGGGAATACAAAACATTGAGTGGTCTCTTAAGAAGCTTGCAGAGAAGGGACAGATAAAGGAGGACCCAGCCGCGGTCCTCTCCCGCGTCAAGCCGTTTGTTAATGATGTGTGTGGGGCGGTGGGTGGTGTGGAGCTTATGGTTGAGGCTGTGGTGGAGGATATTGAGGTTAAGAAGAGGGTGTTTGCCGAGGCTGACCGGTGCGCCCCGCCGGAGGCGGTACTAGCCACCAACACCTCCTCGCTACCAATCACCGAAATAGCAGAAGCAGTAAGACCCGACAGAAGACCTAAAGTAGTAGGCATGCACTTCTTCAACCCACCCGTACTAATGCCCCTCGTAGAAATAGTAAAAGGCAAATACACCAACGACGAAACAGTAAAGAAGATCGCGGAATACGCCGCGAAGCTGGGCAAGCAGACAGTTGTGGTGAACAAAGACGTGCCTGGCTTCATAGTAAATAGAATTTTGGCCAGAGTAAATGAGGTAGCTTGTTGGATGGTGGCCCGCGGAGAAGCCACAATACAAGAGGTCGACTCGGCCTTGATCTACAAAGCGGGGATACCCATGGGCGCCTTTATCTTGATGGACTTCACCGGAATCGACGTAGTGTGCTTCATTGGCGATGCCATGTTGAGACGCGGCTTTAAATCTCATCCATGTCCTTTGATTGTTGAGAAGTGCCAACAGAAGAAATTCGGCGTAAAGTCTGGAGAGGGCTTCTACAAATACCCAGCGCCAGGCAAGTTCCAGTGGCCTGAGGTGCCTAAGTCGGCTGGCGATAGAATTGACGTATCTTATCTCCTGGCGCCAGCTGTTAACGAGGCGGCTTATCTATTGAGGGAGGGTGTTGCCACTAAGGAGGATATCGACAAGGCGGTGAAGTTAGGTCTAAACTGGCCGAAAGGACCGCTTGAATTAGCAGACGAAATAGGAATAGACACAGTAGTAAAAACATTAGAGGAGTGGCGGCAGAAGACAGGATTTGAGGAGTATGAACCAGACCCTCTGCTTAGGGAGATGGTGGCTAGTGGAAAACTTGGGAAGAAAGCGGGCGAGGGGTTCTACACCTACGTAAAGGCCGAGGAGAAGAAGCTGGAGACCCTCATAGTGAGGTACGAGCCCGGCATCGCCTGGATTATCCTCAACAGGCCTGAGAGGCTGAACGCCATAAGTCCCAAGATGGTTGAGGAATTGTGGAAGGTCCTCGACGAGATTGAGCAGTTGGATTACGACAAGGTTAGGGTTGTTATAATCACAGGCACGGGTAGGGCCTTCTCGGCGGGCGCAGACGTCACGGCGTTTATGGGGGCCACGCCCATAACTATCTTCAAGACGTCGCGGAAGCTTCAAATGCTTTTCGAGAGGATTGAGTCGCTGGATAGACCCGTCATCTGTGGGTTAAACGGCTACACGTTAGGCGGCGGGCTCGAGCTGGCTATGTCGTGCGACTTCAGAATAGCCGCCGAAACGGCCGAGCTGGGCCAGCCTGAGATAAACCTCGGCTTCATACCCGGCGCAGGCGGAACTCAGAGACTGCCGAGGCTCATCGGCAGAGATAGAGCCAAGGAGTTGATATTCACCGGCGACAGGATACCCGCCAGAGAGGCAGAGAGGCTCGGCCTAGTCAACAAGGCGGTGCCCGCCGACAAGCTGGAGCAGGAGCTCAGATCCTTCGCCAACAAACTAGCCGAGAAGCCGCCTCTGGCTCTCGCCATGGCGAAATACGCCATAAACTTCGGCCTAGAAGCGCCGCAGTGGGCCGGCATGATGTTAGAAGCCGCGCAATTCGGCATACTCTTCAGCACCGAAGACGTAATAGAAGGCGTCTCGTCGTTCCTCAATAAAACGAGGCCCCGATTCAAAGGTAGATAAACCAATTTTTTACTTCAAAACAGGCTTCATCTTCTTTACCCCAACGACCATTACTATACCGGCATTGCCGCTTGTTGAAGAGGGAGCAGGCATACCCACCAGCGCTCAACGGCCTGAACCGCCGCAACGACGGCGCTTGAAGAGACATATACCCGCGACGCGTTCACCGGCCCGTCTCCTTGAGCCACTTCGCGATGGCATCTGCAAGCTCTGTATAGCGCATAAAGCCTTTGAGATGCCCCTCGTAACACACTATCATTATCTTGCCGTCCTTCGTGCGGTACACCCCCGGCTCCTTCCCCGTAAGGGCCTTTATCAGCGCTGAGAGCCTCTCGGCGTCTGCCTCTCTGCCGCCGGGGGCGTCGGCCCTCGCCACGGCACGCCCCACGGCCGCGTTTCTGCCGTATCTGCCGAAGGTAATCTCGTACTCGCGCCTTACGCCGTCCACCCCAGCCGTGATCTTAATCCTCAACAACTTCTTGCCGTCCTGCTTCTCCACAGGCTCGGCGCCTCCGTCTATTACCTTCACCACGTACTGCTTGCTTCCCATTTCGACCTTCTTCTCAAAGCCCTTTAGCGTCAGAGAGCCTCTAGCCTTGCCCTCCTCTATGATCTCTCTGACCTTTTCGTAGACTTCCTCGCCCGCCCTCTTCGCCCTCTGGAGTATGTAATTTACGAACTCAGCCGCCAACCTCTGTTGTTCGCCGGAGCCGTGTATAGAGAGCCAGGAGGCATAGGCCAAGCCCTCTTTTAAGATCGAGACGTAGCCGTCGCGGTCCTCCTCTGGCATCTTGGCAGTGAAGTGTTTGCCCTCCTCAAGCCCCATTTTATTAAGCCGTTGCACCTCCCGCTCTATGGAGGCGGGGTTGGGGGAGGCAAATCTAACCACCACCGCGCCTTCTTTCAGCCCCACGTAGTATTTCGGCCAGCCCTCCTTCAACACGCGCCCCCTCTCCAGCTTCTCCAGCCAGCGCTCCGCCTTGTCGGCGTCCACCCAGCCGTTCTCCACAGCCCTCTTAACGATCTCGGCGAGGGCTTTTCTGAGCTCCTCGCGCCCAGCCGCAAGTACGTCGGTGGAGACTTCGATGCGCCACTTGTCTCTGTCGTCCTCCTTCTTCACCTCCGCGCCGACGCCCGCAAGCCTCAAAAGACGCGCCGCAAGCTCGGCGTGGCTCCGGTCCGTTGAGACGAATTGGAGCACGACCGTGTTACGCACATATACGTTGTACTTGACGGCAATGCCGCCCTCCGAAATAGTCAGGTCGGCGGCGACGTGGCCTCTATCGGTCAGCCATATGTCGCCGGGCCGCACCTCCACTCTGGCCACCTCCACGAATTCATCGAACTTTTCGCTTAAACACTCTCCGCTGGCCGACGGCGCAGATACGGCGAGGAGACGTATAAGCCTTGCCGCGTTATCACCTCTTGCAGCTATGCGGTATGTGTCCCTTACTACGTGTATCCGTACGTTGAACTTCAGCTCGTCTGGCATAAGCCGGTTGAGCAGGTGCAACGCGGCTAGGCGCAGTAGCGCGGCCCCACCGCCCAGCTCCCCACCGATGGTCAGCTCGACTCTTTTCGACCCCACGTGGCCGTCTCCCGCAATCGCAGTTGCGTACATCTCGCCGAAGTACAATAACGCCTCCTCTCTGCTGAACTTGCCTCTAAGCGCCTTGTCCAGCATTATTAGCTCAAGGGAAGGCTCCACAAACTTCCTAACCACCGCATCCCTCGCGCAGTCCCTCGCGAGACAGTACATATCGCCTAGGATGAACTCAACGACGCTCCACACATCCTCTCTAGAGACGCCGACTTTTTCAGCTAGGCTTTTGATACGCCTCTCTGCCTCTTTCTTATACCCCTCGGCGTAGTAGATAATCGCCCGGGCCAGCTCTTCGGCGTGATTGCCGGCTATTCTCCCACCGCTAAGCGCCTCCACGGCTCTGGCCAGCCTTTTGACACGCTCTTCACGCCATTCGCCGTCGTTTTTACCTCTCCTCGCCTCGGCGAAATGTGTTAGGAGAGCCAGCTCGCCCAACATCCTCCTCGCCAGCCCCTCCCTCTCAGCATCGCTTGCCTCCTCGGAGCCAATCCAAGGCTCGACCTCGTCGGCCAGCTCCTTGACTTTTTTCAATACCCAACTCCAGTCTATGGCGTCTACAAGTTGTTGCCAGCTCTCTACTTGCTGGTTCAGCAAGGACTTCAGCCACCTGCTCTCCCTCAGAATCTGGTCCTCCCTCTCGCGAGACCAGTACACAGTGACGGCAAGTTTGATGCCCTTCTTAGTGACGCTGGCGCTACCGCTGAACGACTTTGGCTCGCCGAGGAGGCCGAAGTACCACCTCAACTGCCAAGAATGAACAGTGCCTGCCACTATCCGCCCCTCGGAGGTCGACACGTCTGTTGCGCGCCACGCCACGTACTGCGACGCCTTGTCAAGCCCCGTGAGGTCTGGCGCAGTCCTCTTCGCCTCCTCCACACGACGCCTCAACTCCTCCTCGCTGACGTTAAAGCGGGCCGCCGACTCCCCTATCCACAGCTCGCCGACAGGCGCCTCAACGCCACCGTAGGCCCTAAATACTTGGAACCCCCTCACGACGCGTCCCTTTTCGTCGCCTTTCTCGACGCGTCTAAACTTGAGATCCGCCTCGCCGTATCCGATAAAAAACCGCAGAAGCACAGAGGCGACCCTATCCTCCCAATCCGACGCCCCCACACGCGATAGACCCACCGACCTGCCGCGCCCCTTGGCGATCTTCCAGGCCTTGTCGCAGGCGGTCACGGGTGCCAACAGCACTACATCCGCCAAAGCCCCTTCCCCCATAAGCAACATTGCTGTGTGTCCGTATATCCCGCCTCTGGTTAAGGAGAGGAGGGCGGCGTAGGCCTTAGTCCCCATGTTGGCGTCTGAGTACTTGCTCAGCTCTTTGCTCCTTGCCTTTGCCAGCTCCTCCGCCTCGCCCAAGTTCACCTCCAGAAGGGATTTGAGCTTTTTGATGTCGGCTTCTTTATAAAAGCCGCTCTGCGAGTATAGCACCAACACCCTGTTCAGCTCCTCTAACACCCTTCCAGCGACGCCCTCCAGCCTATTATGCGCCTCGCGGAGCCTCTTCACCTCCTCGGTCGCTACTGTGAACTCCTTCCCCCCGACCAGACCCCTCGCCCACCCATACCACCCAGCCCACTCCCTATACGCCTCGGCGTTGTTGATCAGCGCCTTATAGAGCACAAGCGCCGCAACCACAACGGCGTCTTTCTCCACCTCGCCTTTGACATTTATCAGCGCCTTCCTCAACTCCACGAGGGGCGGAGTCAAACCTCTCCTAGACCTAGCCAGCTTTAGAAACGCCGCATACGGCCTCTCGCCCCTCAGAGGCACATTCAGCACCTCGTCGATTAGACTCTCGTCCACCCTCCACCTCTCGTACCTCTCGCCCAGCGCCTTAAACCTCTCAGCCGCCTTCCCGCCGGCATCAGCCAGCCCGGCGAAAAACGGCGCCGCAGAAGCGGCGTAAGCCAGCTTCTCCAGCTCAATCAAGCCCCACATGTTCAACGCAACGCTTAGCGCAATTACCCCAGCCGCGGCGGCCGCCATCAAGAAGAGGTAAGCCTTGTGCTTATCCACCCAAGCCAGCACCCTCGCGACTGCTTCAACGAAGAGCTCCACCAGCCTCTGCAGAGACATCTTAACCCGCTCAAACACCTCCTTAACCGCCTCGTAGAGCGTCTTAGCCGCCTTCTGCACATACTCAATAGCCTCCCTAAACCGGCCCACGTCCACAAGCGCCACAGCCGAGACGTCAGAGGAAACCACAGCCTCCGAGTAGAGACCGCTGTATACAGAATACAACGCCGCGG
>JAVVGH010000011.1:0-14224 GCA_032249215.1 Pyrobaculum sp. | reverse complement strand
TGTGGAGCGAGGACGACGCCAAATATCTGAAGATGGCGTGTCAAGTACTCAAGGACCAGATAGACCAGATCTTAGACCTGTGGTATGGGTGGGTCGGCTCGAACCCACACCTCGTGTACTACTTCTCAGACCCCGCGACCGGCAGACCTATTCCCGAGTATCTGGAGGCGGTTAGGAAGAGGTTCGGCCAGTGGATACTTGACACGACGTGCCGGGACTACGATCAGCAGTGGCTTGACTACATGTACGAGATAGGGCTGAGGCATCACAGGACTAAGAAAAACTTGACAGACGGCGTGGTCTCGGTGCCGCACATACCGCTGAGGTACATGATAGCCTTTATCTACCCCATAGCCGCCACCATAAGGCCCTTCCTAGCTAAGAAGGGCCACAGCCCAGAAGACGTGGAGAAGATGCACACGGCGTGGTTTAAGTCGATCGTGTTGCAGACGGCCATCTGGAGCCACCCATACGCCAAGGAAGGGGACTGGTGATTTTTTAAACGCCTCTTTTTTTCACCCGTGTCCTTAGCGAACAAAACGGCATATCTTTTCGGCAGGCTCGCCAGCACGTACGACTACGTGCTCAGGAGGTGCGCCGCGCGACACGGCCTCACGGCGCTTCAGTCCGAGTTGCTGATGGCGGTGGCCCGGGGAGGAGGCGCACGGGGGGTCACGGCTCTGTCAAGGACGCTACTTCTGACGCAACCCACGGTTAGCGACGCGCTTGCGGCCCTCGTAAAAAAGGGTCTTGTCGAGGTGGCCCCCGGCGTAGACAGAAGGACGTCAACGCCGCGGCTCACAGACCGTGGGCGGGATGCGGCCATGGAGATAGAGCGGTGCACGTCGATCATAAGCTCAGCCATGCAACAACTGGGCGGCGAGGATCTGCGGGGGCTCTTCCATGGGCTTCTGAAACTCGCCGCTGAGCTCTACAAGGCTGGGGTGATACTTGAGGCGCGCATCTGCTTGACGTGTAAATACTTGTCGAAAAGAGGAGGTTACTACTGCTCGTTGCTTAAAGCACCCATCCGCGTGGAGGAGCTTAGGGTTGATTGCCCCGACCACAGCCCCGCGGCGCGCCCGGCCCGGTGGAAGTAAGGGCAAAGGCTCTGTGAACATGTTGCTAAGAGATTGCGGCCCGGAAATAACAACTATGTAGTCCCAGCCAATATATACCTTAGTCGAATATTCCCCACAAAGTTACATATTTATGTATTTTATATACCGCTGTAGGGCCCTCTTAAGTCTTGCCGATTTTAAACGCGTGTAGCAGTATCTCGATGGCTCCCCGCAGGTTCTCGGCCACGTATTTGGTTTTGAATCTATGTTGAGTTCTGCCGTTGGTGACGGCGACGAATGGGACCCCCGCGGCGTTGGCGGCGGCTTCGTCCCACTCGCTGTCGCCCACCATGACGGCCTCGCCGACGCCGAGCCTCTCCAGCGCCTTCAGGACGGGATCTGGGCTCGGCTTGGGTCTTATGCCGGGCTCTCTCGCCACCACGGCGTCTACGGCTATGCCGTGCCGCTGAAGCACATACGCGGTGGGGCGCGGGGAGAGGAGGGTGACGACGGCCTTGGGCGCTCCCTTCACGGCTTCTAGAAACTCCGCGAGGTAGGGCATGGGGGTCGAGGCGGCGGCTCCCCACAGCTCGTATCTCTCCACTATCTCGTTGGCGGCGCTCCACGCCCCGCCCTCCAGCGAGATCAAGATGTCCATGACCCTCTTCGTGCACTTGCCCCAGTAGGTCTCGGGGCCTGCGGCCCGGGGCGAGAAGCCCCTCGCCTCCAGCTCCCGCAGGGCGGCGCAGTAGTCCGTGTGGTCCTCCACGTTGACCAAGGTTTTGTCCAGGTCCAGGAGGAGGGCCTTCACCACCATCTCTGCATTATCACCTTCCTGTCCGTGAAGAAGTCCACGGCGTCTATCTGGGCGTGGAGGACGCCGAAGAAGGACTGCTTGCGGCCGCCGAAGGGGAAGTGGGGCGTGGGCTGGGCTATGGACATGTTTATGCCGATGTTGCCCGCGTTGACCCTCCGGGCGAACTCTCTGGCGTATCTCCCGCTGGAGGTGAAGATGGAGGCCGCGTTGCCGTATCTCGTGGCGTTGGCCAGCTTCAGGGCCTCTTCGAAATCCTCGGCGTATATGATCGGAAGCACGGGGCCGAAGACCTCCTCCTGCGCGATCTCCATGTCTATGGACACCGAGTCAAGCACCGTGGGGCCGAGGTAGAAGCCCTCCTCGTATCCCCGCGGCGGCTGGGCCGCCCGGCCGTCCACAAGGGGCTTGGCGCCCTGCGCCACCGCCCTGTCTATCATTTCCATGACCCTCCTCCGGGCCGCGGCGGATACGAGGGGCCCCATGTCTGTGCCGTCGAGGAGCTGGTAGCCGATCTTTATCCTTTTGACTCTCTCCACCAGCGGCTCCTTGAACTTACGGTAGGCGTCCCCCACCAGTATGAGGTTCCCCGGCGCGAGGCAACGCTGGCCCGCCATCACGAAGAAGCCGGTGGCCACGTTCTCCACGGTCTGCTCCGGCGGGGCGTCCGGCATGACCACGACGGGGTTCTTAGCGCCGGCGCCCACGAGGGCCCTCTTGCCGTGGGCCGCGGCGAGGGCGTAGACCTGCGACCCGACTCTTGTGGAGCCTACGAAGGCTACGCCGACCACCTCTCTGTGTTTTATCAGTTGCTCCGCGGCGGAGCCGTCGCCCAGCGCCACGTTTAAAACACCAGGAGGGTAGCCGGCCTCGGCGAAGAGCCCCGCCAGGTACAGGGCTGGGATTGGGTCCAGCTCGCTGGGCTTGAGGACGACGGTGTCGCCCAGCGTCACGGCTAGGGGTATGAACCACATGGGTATCATTACGGGGAAGTTAAACGGCGTAATCACCGCGAAGACGCCCAGCGGCTCCTTAACCGTCTCCATGTCGATCTCCGGGTCGGCGCGGGCTATGTTCATTACCTTCCTCACCTCCGCCGCGTAGTGAGGCGCCGCCAGCGCCATGTCGATGGCCTCGACGGCGCGTCTCAACTCCCCGTGGGCCTCGGCCACGGTCTTCCCCACGTTTTGCGCGATGAGCTTAGCCAGCTCGTCGAGTCTCTGCTCGAAGAGGATCTTGAGCTTCACGAGGTGCTGAAGCCTGTCGTAGACCGGGAGCTTAGACCACTTCTCAAATGCCGCGGCGGCGGAGCCCACCGCGTCGTCTACCCTCTTGGCCACCGGGACCTCGCCGATCTGCCTGCCGAGACCTGGGTCGTAGGTGGGCAGATGCCGGTCGTGCTCCGGCTCCACGTATTTGCCGTCTACAAATGCCTTCAGCCTCCCGTATTGAGCCGAGAACCTATACATTGCATCGACACCGTAGCGAATTTTTTAATGCTTGGGAAAAATAATGTTGGTTAAAGCTCTATAGTTTGATATTTAGCAAATTATATACGATGTCTTTTATAACGTCGCCTGTAGTGCTCCACTTCTCTTCGCGTTTCTTCCTGCTCCACACCGTCTCGGGCCTGGCCTGTAGGGTGTAGACGCCGTTTTCCACGGCCCACTCCACGTCTACGGGATGCCCGAAGTACCGCTCTAAAGCCGCCGCCTGCTCCGCCAGCTTAGCCACCTCCTCGTCGGTGAGCGACGGCGCCGTCGCCTCCTCCGGCGTGGTTTCGCGCCTAGTCACCCGCCCCTCCTCCAGCACGTACTTCACCGATTTCCCGCTGGAGATTTGGCGCTTGAGTATCTCGCCGGTGATTTTGCTCACGACGAATCTGTCGGGGTTCACCTCACCGGCGACCACCGCCTCCCCCAGGCCCCAGCTGGACTCCACGACGATTACCGATCTGTCGCCGTTGAGCGGGTCCAGGGTGAAGGCGACGCCCGCCGCCTTGGGGTTGAGGAGCCTCTGCACCACCACCGCCATGAAGACCTTAGAGGGCGGGATTCTGTTGTCCAGCTTATACGTCACTGCCCTGTCCTCGAAGTTGCTAGCCCACACCCTCCGCACGTAGTCAACCGCCTGGGCACCCCTCACGCCGAGGTACGTCTCGTGGATGCCCGCGAAGCTGAACTCGGGGGAGTCCTCGTAGGTGGCGCTGGACCGCACCGCCAGGAAGTCGCCGGCGAATTCGCTGGACACCTTGGCGAGGTCATTGCCGACGTCGGGAGGCATCTCGCCCTTCAAGAAGGCCTCTCTGATTTCGTGTGCGAGCCTCAGCGGATCGCCCTGCCGAGACTCAAGCCTCCAGATGAGCTTATCTATGCCGTTGTACTCCACATAGGCCTTATACGCCGTGCTGGTCACCACGTAGCCAGGAGGGACCTTGGCCCCCGCCTGTACCAGCTCGCCGAGGGAGGCGCCTTTGCCCCCAGCCAGAAGCACGTCGGTTCTCCTGAGGCTCGATATCGGCACTAGAAACGTCATTCCAGTATCTCCACCACGCCCTTGAAGCCGTCTACCCTGATTTTCATGCCGTCTTTGACAAGCCTAGACGCGTTGCCCGTGCCGACGACCGCAGGTACGCCGTACTCCCTCGCCACTATCGCTGCGTGGGCCATGAGGCCTCCTATGTCGGACACAACCGCCTTCACCTTGGCGAACACAGGCCCCCACGCGGGAGAGGTGTTGGGGCAGACCAGTATATCGCCCTCCTTGACCTTGGAGAGTTCCTCAAGCGAGGTGACCACCACGGCTCTGCCCTCCACCAAGCCCGGCGAGGCTGGGAAGCCCTTTATCACCTTGCCCGCGGCGGCGGCCGTGCCGAGCCAGTCCTCTATCCTCTCCCGCGTCACGCCCCACAGCATGACTGTGAACGGCTCCGTCACGACCTCAGGCGGCTTCCCCATGGCGGGGGGCGGCTTCACCTCCCTCAGCTTTTTCAGAATCTCCTTTCTCTTGGCTATCTCCCTCGGCCAGTAGTACTTGCCCACCGCGGGCATCACCACGCCCCAGCTGGTGACGAGGTCCTGGAGGGCCAGCGCCACCTCCCACCACGTCATGTAGAATATGTCGTCGGGCTTCTCGAGGAAGCCGTGTTTCTGGAGTATCCGCCCCACCTCTCTTATCTTTCTGTAGAGGACCGTGTGGCCCCAGTGCTCCACGAAGAAGTTGTGCTCCTCCACATAGGGAAACACCGTCCTCGCCACTTGGAGGTACTGGTCGAAGACCTTCCTGTCTTCCTCGCCGAGGAGCTCTCTGTACTTGTTGGCTATGTCGTCTCTCTGACTCCTGAGCCTCTCGGTGGCCGTCTCGAGGGTCTCCCCCCTCTTGACCTTCGCTATGTAGTCCTTCAAGAAGCCGAAGGGTATGTTGAGGTCGTCGATCCACCGGGGCTCGTGGTGGTAGAAGCCTATGCCGGTGGTGTAGTAGAACCAGGGGTACTTCACGCTGTTCCACTCGTCGAACCACTTCCTCTCGTTTTGATTGCTGGAGCGGGAGAGCGAAGCCTCCATCTGCTCCGCCGTGGCGAAGGACAGTATCTTGTCGGCAACGCCGAGCTCCACCGCCAGCTTCGCCAGGCGCCTGAGCTCTAGATCCGGCTTGAAGAGGATGACGTCTATGCCGGCCACCATTAAGGCTATGTGTTGATCCGGTATGTCGGGGAACTTCTGCTTCATGAACTGGTAGAACAGCAGATACGCCGCGTATCCGAGGTTCAGCATTTCGAAGTGCTTCCACCAAAGCCTCTGCTCCAGGAGCATCAGCTTGAACCAGTTCTCCACCAAGTGATACGCCGAGGGCGAATAGCCGAGGTGGTCAAACACCACCTTCTCGTCTTCGAACTCGGGGAGGTCTCTGAACTCCAACGCCTCCATCTCCTTGATGATCCTCTCAGCCTCGGGCTTCCAGCTCTTCTCGTAGATCTCGTTCCAGTTCTGGTAGTAGTGCCCCGCCCTCCTCTGGAAGTACTCAAGCCTCTTCTGTATCTCCTTCTCGTCCAGCACCGGCACGAAGGAGATGAAGAGGTAGCCGTTCACCACTCTGTGGGGTATGCCGTTGGCCGGCGGCACAACGAAGATTCTGGAGTTGTAGGTAGACAGCACGAGCTCCCAGTCCTGGGGGTGTATGTCGTCCAGCGGCGTCATGACGTCGTAGTGGTGCATGGCGTCTTGGTACCAGAACATCCTGCGCTCCCACTCCACCAGCTCCTTGGGGGCGTCTCTGCCGAACAGGACCGTGGCGGGGAGCCTAAAGTAGGGATACATCCTCTTGTAGGTCTCCAAGTCTATGTCCTCCGGCAGTTTTATTTCGTCTGGGTAGGGGAACCTTCTCTCCGACATGTCTCTAACATGGAATACCTATAAAACTTTTTCATAAAATAATAAAGACATCCTTCTGTGTATTCGTTTTATCCTTAAAATATTTTTGATGATACATGAAATATTTTTTTATAGATGTAATTATTTGAAGCGGCGGCTCATATATTTAGACAGAAGATATTTCTAGCGGGTTCCCGTAAGGACTATGGCGAAGTTAACCACGTATTTCTTCGACGTGCAGGGCACCTTGGTGAGAAGGGATCCCCAGACGCTTAAGAACAAGCTGATCGCGGGGCTTAAGGCCATCGAGCGCGTTAGGCAGGCCGGCGGACGGGTCTTCATCCTCTCCAACGCGCCGCGGGCCACCGAGGAGGTCCACAGGGACCTCGCCGGCGTGGGGATACCAGTTTCGCCGGAAGAGATAATCACTTCGGCGCAAGTGACGGGGGAGTATATCGCCAAGAAGTTCGGCCCGTCGAGGGTATACGTGCTGGGATCCGACGGCTTCAAGGCCGAGCTCGCCAAGTACGGCCACAAGGCTGTTGAGGAGGACGCAGACGTTGTGGTGGTGGGCATAGACAGGCAACTTACCTTCGAGAAGTTGAACAAGGCCATGCAGATGATAATGGGGGGCGCCCGGCTCGTGGCCGCTGGCATGTCGAGGTTTATACCCGAGGACAAGCCCACCATCTCCATAGGTCCCATAGCCATGGCTCTCTACTACGCCACGGGGGTTAAGCCGATAAATACAGGGAAGCCGTCGCGGATCATGTACACTTACGCCCTGGTGAGGGCTAGAGCCGTGCCTGAGGAGAGCATGATAATAAGCGACGACATGGAGGATTTAGTCTTGGCGAAGAAGATGGGCTTCACCACGGCCCTGGTCCTCACAGGCTCCACAACTTTGGAGAGGCTCAAGGCCTCCGGCTTCCAGCCTGACCTAGTGCTGAAGGACGCCGACGAGCTACCGGCATGATCAAGGCCAAGCTCTACGCCTTCGACGTGCATGGAGTGTTTATAACGCGGATGCTCGACGACCCGGAGATGCTCGGCGGCCACGAGGTGGTTAGACGGCTGAAGCTCAACGGCAGTCGGGTAGCCGTGATCGGGAGCGGCTCCAACTGGAGCACAAGGGAATACGCCGAGAGGTTGAGGGCCCTTGGGTTCGGCTTCGACGACGACGAGGTGTGGCCGGCGGCTCGGGTGGCCAAGGTCCACCTCTCCAGAGTTTTCGGCAAGGCCCACGTGTTGGTCGTGGGCGAAGACGGCTTGAGGGAGGAGCTGGAGGCCGGCGGCCATGTCGCCGTCGAGGACTGGAGGGAGGCCGAGGCCGTGGTGGTGGGCCACGACAGGAAGTTAACCTTCGAAAAGCTCACCGCCGCCATCAGGGCCGTCGCCGCCGGGGCGTACTTCCTAGCCGTCAACAAGGTAAGGTGGTACTACATGCCCGATCAGGGCCCCATATTGTCTCCGGGGGCTATAGTGGCCGCCATAGAGCACCAGACCAGGCGGGAGGCCGTGGTCGTCGGGAAGCCCAGCCCGGTGCACTACATGGAGGTGTTGAACCACTTCGGCGTCCGCCCGCATGAGGCCGTCATGGTGGGAGACGACGTGGAGGCCGACATGATGCCCGCCAAGACCTTGGGCATGAAGACTGTGCTGGTGGATTTCAAAAGGAGGTGGGACTCCCAGCATTACCCGAGGGGGCTGGTGGACTTGGTGGTGGGACACGTAGACGACCTTTTGAAATACATCTAAAGCAACAGGCTACACGTCTTCTCCACGAAGTCCACGTGCCCAGCCACTATGTCCACCCGAGCGTCGTGCCTAAGGTCGGCCTCCCTTACGCAGTATCTAAACCTCGGGTTGTACCTCCCCGCAACCAGCGGCGCCGCCACGTCCCAAGGCCCAAGCCTCCGCCTCACGTCCACGTATCCTGCCGCGGCGCCCAGGGCCGACGCCAGTAGCTGACACCCGGCACAGCCGCCACTCCTCAGCTTATAGCCGGCGGCCAGAGGGACCCGGAGGCTTTTGAAGGGGAACCGCCTCCCCAGCTCCACGAAGACCACCGGCTCCGGCCTCTCCCTAGGCTTGACGGGAACGCCGTTTATGAGGAGCCCCCGCTGGGGGTCGGCCGTGTAGAGACGGCCCGCGGCGGGGATATATATGGCTGACTCGGCCAAGTCCTCCAGCCTCCTAGCGCCTACGCCGGCGGCCAACATGACGGCGAAGTACGGTATGCCCAAGGCGAAGTTAGCCGAGCCGTCCAAGGGGTCGACCACCACCAGCAGATCGCCCCCGCCGAACTTCACAAGCCCCGCCTCTTCAGAGAGCAAAGTGAAGCTCCCTATCTCCCTCCTCAAGACCTCGAGCACTGCGGCCTCGGCCGCCGCGTCTACGCGCCTAGTCACGTCGACGTCGCCTCTCCGCACCTCCTCCAAGCCCTCTCCCTTTATGAACATCTCCCACACGAGCCGACCAGCCTCCCGGGCGGCCTTGGCCAAGACTTCAACGTACATACACCAGCCCCTCGTAGCCGTCCACCTCCACCGTCGCCCCCTCTCTGATTTTCTCCGTTGCCCCCTCGACCGCCACCACGGCGGGTTTGCCAAGCTCACGCGCCACTATGGCCGTATGCGACAGAACTCCACCCGCCTCGGCCACCACCCCGGCGGCCGCGGCAAGGGCAGAGAGCCAGGATGGGTAGAGCGCCTTCACCACCGCCACCGCGCCGGGGCCAACCCTCTTGAGGTCCTCGGCGTCTCTGACCAGCACTGCGACTCCGCGGGCCCGGCCCGGCGACGCTGGGACGCCCGCGAGGGCCCCGTCCGGCGTGGCGCGGGCCTGCGCCCTGTGGAGCATGACGAGGTTTGAGTCTCTTATCTCTTCCGGCGGAGTCCCTAGGTGGGGCGGGGCCTCCGCCTTCCTCAGCTCCTCTAGAAGAAGCCGCCTCGAGCGGGCAACCTCCCTCAGCCTCAGCCTCGGCTCCGTGCCGTTGGCCCACGCCGTCAGCCCGTCTAGGAGACCGTGAAACACCTCGTCCCATCTGAGCAGGTATATGTCCTCGGCGTCGTCCAACACCCCCAGCTTCTTCAGCAGTCGGCCGTAGTCCCTGACCTTGCCGTATCCCACGGTGAAGCCTAGGTGCTCCACGTAGAAGCTGTGTTCCTCGATGTATCTAAAGGCCTTCCTGGCGTGGTGTAGGTAGTTCCAGAAGCTCCGCCTAACCTCCTCCGGGAGTAGCTCCGCGTATCGGGCTGCCAGCTCGTCGGGGCTGAGCCGGCGGGGCTCGCCGGGCCCCTCCCGGATGTACCTCTTCAGGTGGGTCAGCGGTATGTCGAGGTTGTTGATCCACCGCTCCTCCCAGTGGTGGAACCCGGCGCCTGTGGATATGTAGAACCAAGGATACTTCGCCGCCTCCCACTCCGCGAGCCAACGGGCCCCCGCCTCGCCTACCTGCGCGAGGCGCTCCTCGAGCTCCTTGGCCGAGCCGGCGGACAGCACCTGTTGCTCTAGGCCGAGCTCCCTTGCTCTATCCGCAAGCCTCTTGAGAATTAGGTGAGGTCTCCAGATGTCCATCTCGTCGGGGCGCAACATGTCTATGATGTGGTGTTCTGGGATGTTGGGGAAGAAGGTCTTCAGAAACTTGTGGAAGAGGTGATACAGCAAGTAGCCCACCATGAGGAACTCGTAGTGTTTAAACCAGAGGCGTAGCCACAGAGTATACAGCCTCATCCAGCCCTCCAACACCGCGTATGGCGAGAACCCTTCGCCTTTCTCAACAACGCCGATGTCCTCGAGACCCTGCGGCAGGTCTGTTGGGATCCTCCGCATCTCGTCGACGATCCTCAGCACCTCGGTCTTCCACTCCTCGTACCTCTCGTCCCACCGCTCTAGATACGCCCGAAGCCGCCTCCCGAACTCCGCGATATCGGCGCCACGAGGCGGATAGCTGGTTCTGAAGACTCGGCCCATCACCAGGAGGGTGGCGCGGCCGCCCGAGGTGGGCATGGCGAAGTACCGTGTGTAGAAGTAGGACTGGGCGAGGTCCATCATGGATACGGTGAAGTAGGCGTCGAGCGGGTAGAGGGGCGAATCGCCGAAGTGAGTCACGTCGCGGTACCAGAAGCCCTCCGCCTCGCCGCAGTGGACTTGGCGGGGCGGATACGCCTCGCCGTATCCTCCGCTACAGCTCACGGTGAACTCTAAGGGGAGGGGCAGGCCGCCCGTTGGGGAAGCGGCCCTCGCCTGTGGCCAAGTTCCAGACTCCCCAGTGGATCTTGCACACCACATGGGGCACGCCGTCTCTCTCGAAAAATACGCCGAATACGTCGAGGGGCCACTTTGCGTGGGGACACAGCGGCTCAGCCACGTATACAGCGCCCGCGGCCTCGACGTAGAGGCGGCATCTCCCGTCTACGCAACGGGTTGCGGCTCTGGGCCCTCTAGATCTCGACATGGACGCCCTCGGCCGCGGCTATCCTTGCGATCTTCGCCACAGTGGAAAGCTCCAGCGCCGGCACCGCGCATCTAAGTATCTCCGACCTGATCTCGGGCGTGTCGGCGTATTTGGCCCAAGCCCGCTCGGCTATAGACCAGTGGAAAGCCTCGTCGTCTTCTATCTCCCGGGAGAAGTTGACCAAGGCCTCAGCCACCTTGGCGTGGGAGCCCTGCCACAGAGCCTTGTTGAGATGGGCGTTCTCCACGACGCCTCTGTGTTGCACCGTTGCGGTCAGCTCCACCGTCTGGAAGGCTCCGGAGAACTTGGCTTGGAAATACGGCCTCTCCAGCCTCTCCGCGGCGCACCTCAGCGGGAACTCGAAGAGTTGCACCCACTTCTCTATGGGCTTGAAGCCGGCTAGGGACTCCCCGGCAAGGGCCAAGATCTTCATGCGTAGGTAGAAATGCCGAGCCTCGTCTGCCATTTGGTGAGAGAGGAGGGGTATGAACTCGGGCTCGACGTAGTCGCGGTAGTCGGTCACGGCCTTGGCCAGTACCGAGTTCGCAGCCCACTCGTTCCACGCGCCTTGTTTAGTCCAGAGGATGACCCCCCTTATGTCGGTGGATCTGATCCAGTAGGCGCCCGTGTTGTAGTTGATCCTCAACACGGGGGAAATAAACGACTTGAACCACTCGACGAACTCAAGCCCGTCTCTGAACTTCCCCAGAAACGTGCGGTCATCCGCAAGCGACCTCAGCCGGTCGAAGAGAGGCCTCACCTCCTGGAGCTCCTCCACAAGTAGTTTAGCCACCGACATGACAGAGGGCTTCTCGTTGCTTAAGAATCTTTGGGAAAAATATAGAATGTTCTACGTATATAATTTATATCCTCTTAGTAGGTTTGCAGGTGGTGGATAGCGCCACGCGGGCCACCTGGAGGGTTTCAGCTATCCTAACCATGTTGAACATTATCCTGCGCATGGCGAAGGCCATGTGGGCCTCGTAGGGGTTCAGGCTGGGCAACGACTCCTCCTCGGCTCTGTTAAGCTCCTCTCTAAGCTGTATCAGCTCCTCCAGGTCCTTGGTGTCGAAGGCGCGTGTACATAGGGAGCACATCTTCTCTAGGGCCTCCTGTTTCCTAATGCCGGGTAGGAAGTCAGCCATCCTGTAGACGTAGTAGCCGATCTCCCTCAGCCTAAGAGCGATCTCGTAAAACGCTGCGAAGACGGGGTACGGCATCTTGTTCCGCTCAGGCTCCTTGATGGCGATTGAGAGAGTTCTCTGGAGGTAGCGGGCAACTCGCTTCGATTCTTGTATGAGCTCCCGAACCTCAGAGCCGTCTCTAAGCCGGCATATGGAGTCGATTATTTCTCTGAGGAAGCTGAGGTATTTGTTCATAAGCCTCCTCACATTTGCCTCATCTACTGCCTCAATGTCGTCGCGAATCGCCACCACGATCCAATCCTTCCCGAAGTCCTCGATCTCGTACCCTATCAACTCCTTTCGGAGGTCTCTGAGGATGGAGAGACCCGCCCCGTTGGATTTCTTCACTACAATCTTGTTGACGCCCAGCACGTACAGCTGCTTCACGAGCTCGGCCAAGGCGCCGACGTCTAGAGCTGAGGCGTCTATCTCAGTCTCGCAACTGGTCACCGGGATTCTTATGATGACGTTGTTGTTGGCGTCTTCAAACACCAGCAGGGGGTCGTGGGCGCTTATGCCGTTTTTCTCCACCCACTCCCGGGGAAGAGACACGATGAAACTCCCGGTCTTGATCTTCTGAACACGTCTAACAAACTTTGTAGCCATGTACCGAGAAAAATGGTATTTAAAATATTTTTTTGTATTTATAAATAATTGGGGATCCAGGGCTTTAAAGGCCTTATCACTATGCCGCCGGCTGGGCAGGCCGCGCGGGCCTTCAGAACGTCGTGTAGAGCTCCCGGCGGAACGACGGCATGGGGCCCTCCCGTGGGTTTCATGACGGCTTTACGGCCTTCGGCGGTTTCCACAACCGTGAACAGCTCGGGCGAGGCCTCGACGCAGTACGGACATCCCCCGCATCTGTGCCATAGTATCGAGACGCGGAACATGTGCAAATAGACGGCGGGGAATATATATGTATTCAAAATTTAATTAATTTAAATTCAGCCGAATTATTTACGACAGGGCCTTCGCAACCTCCCGAGCCACTTCCTCGTCTTGGTCCCCGGTGCCTCCGCTGACGCCTACCCCTCCCTCCTTTGTGGGCAGTCCCCCCTTGCCGAAGATAAGATCTGCGTGGATGGTGAGGCCTAGGTATAGGGGAAGGTTCTGGCTCGCCCTCTCTGCCAGCTCCGCCGTGGGGCGCCTAAATATGGCGGCCGCCCTGGCCTTCATATACGCCACCTGGGGGGTGAAGGGATACGCGCCCTCCATCTTGTATACGGCCACCACCTCGCCGCGGAGATCCACGACGGCTATCGCCACGCGGATGCCCATGGCCTCTGCCTTCTTGACGCCAAGCCTTATGGCGTCGAGGATCTTCATACCTCCAGCAGGATCTTGCCGACCCTCGCGGGCGAGCTGAGGCCGGCGAGGGCCTTGGCGGCGTCGGCCAGCGGATAGACTGCGTGTATCACCGCCCTTATCCTTCCCGCCTCGTGGAGCCTCACCACCGTCTTGAAGTCCGCCCTCCTGCCGCCGGTGGAGCCTATCACTGAGATCTGCTGTGCATACACTCTCCTGAGATCCAGAGAGACTTCGGCGCCTGTTAGGGCCCCCGCTGTGACGTACCGCCCGCCGCGGCCCAGCAGAGACATGCTGAGGCCCCAGTTGGCGGCGCCCGTTGGGTCCAGCACGACGTCGAAGGGGGCGAGCTCCCGGGCTTCGTCCGGCGTGACCACCTCCGCGCCTAGTTGCCGCAACACCGCCGCGGCGGCATCCTTCCTACTGGTCACGGCGTATACCTCGCCGCCGAAGATCTTGGCGAACTGTACTGCGTATGTGCCCACGTTTCCCGTGGCTCCCACAACGGCAACTCTCTCCCCGGGGGCTATGGAGGCGCGCAGAGCCATGTTGTAGGCGGTCAACGCGCCTATGGGGAGCGTGGCGGCTTCCCTCAGATCCGCCTTCACAGGCTCCGCATTCCTGGAGGGCACCACGGCATATTCAGCCATGCCACCCTGGGTCGCCACGCCTATTATGCCGCCGGCCTCGCAGAGCTGGGTCCACCCGGTGAGGCACTGCCTACAGGCACTGCAGAAGAGGCGGTTGTAGACGGCCACCGGTGTGCCCGGCGCAGGCCCCGAGACGCCGGGCCCCACCTCCTCAACCACCCCAGCGAACTCGCACCCCGGGATGTGGGGCATGGGCGACGCCTTGTACGAGCCGGAAACCACCGCGTAGTCGATGGGGTTCACCCCCACGTATTTAACCCTGACAAGAACCTCGCCCGGCCCCGGTTGCGGCTTTGGGAGATCCTCCAGCCTGAGGTTCTCAAGTCCAGGGCTGTGGAAGACAACAGCCCTCATTTCTCCTCGACCACGTAGTTCCTAAGC
>JAVVGH010000010.1:0-14316 GCA_032249215.1 Pyrobaculum sp. | reverse complement strand
GCCGCGGCTGGAAGTGGAGAAGGTGAAGGAAGAGGCAGAGGCGGAGGAGGAGGTCGAGCCAGAGACTAAGCCGGAGTCTGCGGCGTTTATATCCCGCCTCCCGTGGCAGGCATATGCGGCTTTAGCCTCCCTCCTCCTCCTGGCCGTGAACCCGGTCTTCGTCTTTGCGGCTCTGCCGGTTGCGGCCCTCCTCTCGCTGTGGAGGAACACAGTGCCCCTCTGGACTGAGGGCGACGTGCTTGTGTGGGGCGAGAGGCGGTTTAGGTTCTACAAGGTGGAGAGGGTGTTCAAGGACGTCGCCGGGATGGGCCCGTCTGAGTTCAGCAACTACCTCATCTCCACCCTCCACGAAATAAACGGCATATACTACGACAGGGGGCAGGCCTGGGTCTTGCTGGAGGAGGGCGCCGACGTCGAGGCCGCCAGAACCGTCCTCAGGCGGTTCGGAGTGGTGGTTGAGCCCCAGCCCTCGCCCCCGCCGATCGCCCTCCCCCGCGAGCCGGCTTCTAAATACCTCCCCTGGGCCGCCCTCCCGCTTCTGTCCGGCTTAGCCGGAGGGCCCGCCGCGGCCGCCGTTGCGGCTCTCCCCGCCATGTTCATCGCAGCGCTGACGTTTCGAGACGTAGGATACAAGCCGGCGCCGCCCCTCCAGCCGCTCGCCTCAAACGCCTCGTACTACTCAGTCCCCGACAACGAGGCGGTGCTGTCTATAGCCATGGCGTCTCAGCCGCTTGTGGAGGCCGCCCTCGTCGTTTGGGTGCACGACCCCTACTACACCGTGAGGCTGGAGAAGAGGGGCACCATGGCCGAGCGCATCGCCCACTGGACGCAGTCGTGGTGGCGGCTGCAGAGGCTGGGCATAGTGCACGTCGCCAGGCAGCGCATCTACTCGCTGCACGAAAAGGGGTTCGTCGTGAACGGCCTCATAAACGGGAAGGTCGCCACGTTCGCCGCCGGGAGGCCGGTTGCCAAAATAGACGCCTTCACCCGCGACCTGGCGCCCTTCTCTCCCTGGGCCCTCCTCATGTCCCCCTCTGCGTGCAGAGAGGACTCAATAGTCGTCGGCCAGGACGACGCCGGGAGAGACGTCTGCATCAACCCGGAGGAGCTCAAAACCCCCCACATGCTGGCGGTGGGGAAGACCGGCGCAGGCAAGACCACCCTCGGCCTCTCCATCGCCGTCCAGCTGAGGCGGAAGCGGGGGGTGGTGCCGGTGGTCGTAGACCCCCACGGGCACTGGGCTCAGCTGTCTAAGTGGTTCCCCGACCTACAGATAATCGACGCCAGGCGCTACGCCCCCCCTCTCGTGCTTAGGGACGAAAACGACGCCGACGGCGTGCTGGACGCCCTCCGCGCCGCCGGCGTCTACATATACGACGCCCACTTTACGGTCTTGTTCGAGGCGCTCCGCCGCGCCGCGCAGGAGCGCGACGCCTCCCTGGGCAACGTGCTGAAGCACCTCCGCCAGCTCAGGGCGGATCCGGCTTTTGCCTTCGCCGTCGACTCGATATACGGCCGCCTCTCCGTCATGGCGCAGATGCAACCCGCCAAGATAGACCTGTCTAGGCCGATTGTGGTGCACTCTGAGGGCGACACCTCGCCGTCTTCAGTCATGAAGCTGGCGCTGTGGATAATCTACTTCGCCGTCGCGGCGAAGGCCGCGTGCCCCAAGCCGCCGTGCAGGATGAGGATGCTCCTCGCCATCGACGAAGGCCACGTCCTCCTCAAAAACATGGACGCCTTGGCCAAAACGTGGCGCGAAGTCCGGAAGTTCGGCGTGGAGGCGGCCGTCTTCAGCCAGTCCGTAGCCGACATACCCCGCGACATAATTGAGAACTCCGGCGTCAAGTACGTCCTCGCCATCGAGCCGGAGGCCGTCCCCGAGACGGCCGCCAGGCTCCACATCGACCCCTCCAGGCTTCAGCGGGTTGCGTACGAGGGCCTCCCCGAGGAGAGGGTCGGCCTCGTCAGAGTAGAGGCGAGGTCTCCCATATTCGTCAAGATATACCCCCCGCCTGAGAAGTAGAGTTTATAAATCGGAGACGCCTTTAAGACGTGGAGAAGGTGGCAGTGGAGGGCTACAGGTATTTACTCATCCTCAAGGAGCCGCCCCCACCCCGCCTAGACCTCCACGTCTTGTGCAAAATCCTAAACTGGGTCAAGTTCACGCCGCGCTACATGCACGTAGAAGTGTGGTGGGGCGGCCGCCCAATTGCGTACTTCTACTACAAGTTGCAGGGTAGCTGCTACGTAGGCCCCTCGCGGCGCCTCACCGCAGACGGCAGGTGGGCCGTCTACGGCCGGCTCTACTGCGTCAAGCAACTCGGCGGAAGGTACGCGGTGACAGACGGCGAACACTCCTGCCGCTGACAGGGCACTCCCGACAGGGAATTACCCACAGGGAAGAGTTCCCTGCAGATTTATCCCTGTCGGAGGACGGATCTTTATCTTCAGCACTAGGCATGGACTCGATGGAGGTTGTAAACGTGGTCATGACGTGCAAAAAAGTCTTGCGTCTGCCGGAGGATGCCCCAACCGAGTTGCTCGACCACGGGACGAAGTACTACCTCCTCGGCGAAGACGTCGTAGCCACCGTGTTCAACACCGGCAAGGTGAAGGTCTACGCAAAGAGCTGGCCGCCCCCTCCTCTTCCGTACTTCGGCGACTGCAAAGTGGACAACATAGTCATAAGAACCCGCGTCAAAGCTCTGCCGGCGGAGGAGCTGGTCGCGGCCCTAGACGCGTTAGGCTTCAAGTTTGGAGATCTGGAGAAGGTCAACGCCTTCCTCTTCTACTACAAGAAGGGAAACACGACCGCCACTATTAGGATATTCCCGAAGACAGGCGTCGAGGAGTACAAGGCGATGATATTCACCAAATTCATCGAGCTGGCGGAGGAGGTCGTCCGCCTCCTCAAAACCCTTTAAGCCCCTGTTGCAATTCAATTTCTTAAGCCCCGGCGGTAGGGGCATGTTGCTGGAGACGGTCTTCGGCCTGCAGGTCACCTGGACGTCGGCTCTGACCTACTCGATATTAGCCCTCGCGGCGGGGTACCAGATCTTCAAGATCCTCACCAGGCAGGAACCCATCGAAACAGTCCTCGGCGAAGTAATAAAAGAGGTCGTAATCACGGCTGTAGTGGCCTCCGCCGTCTTGTACTGGTCGCAGGAGCTCATAAACATACGGGCATCCAGCCCCCAAGCCGTCGTGGATCAGCTCCAGTCCGTGGCCCAGGAGGCCTACCTCCGCACGGTCAAAATCGCCCAGTGCATAGCCAACATCAGGCTCTCCGGGCCTCTGTCGGCCTACGCCGGATACGCAGAGGCCAAGTTCGGCTTATACATACCTTTGTACGAACAGGCGGTGTGGATGTACAACCAGCTGGCCGGCCTGGCCCGCTTCCTGGCCGAATACGGCGGGCTGGCGGTCAGCCTAGGCCTGGCCATCTACGCCGCCGCCGCCAGGCGCATAGGCGGAATCGTAATAGGGGCAGTCCTCGGACTCTGGATAGCCCTCGCCATCCTCGCAGCGGCCGCCGCAGGCCAGATAAAATACTGCGCCACCCAGAAGATCGGAAAATGGGGAGGGGACTTCCATCCGTTCCTAGACCGCGGATGCGACGACGACCTTCTGCACTCTCTTAAAGAAGGCGACTGTACAGACTACGCCGGCTGGCAGCTGGTCGTAGCGTACGCCTGGCTGTTCCTCTTCATAGCCCCCGCAGTATCGCTCGCGGTAGGATACCTCCTAGGTAGCTGAATCGTTATATTCTCCAGTTTCGGCGGCCCTATGCCCAAGGCCGTGTTTGCGTTCGCGCTGGTTGTGTTGCTGGCGGCGGCCGTGTATGCGCAGACGCAGTTGCCGAGAATAACAGTGACGGCCACCGACATATTCAACACCAAAAAGGCCGAAGAGGTCGTAGCCGGCGCAGTCAGCTACACGCGCTTTGGGCTTCAGCTCGGGTTCTTTGGGTCGCTGGGGGCCATGATATTCATCATCTTTAGAAATGTCGTATTGGAGCAGAGCGGCATCCCCGGCGTCTTCCGCGACAGAGTGTTCTGGATACCCTTCAGCATCTTTGCCATATTGTTGGGGTTCTGGCTCGTCGCGCAGTTCAGCGCCCCGGTGCAGGTGATGTACCGCGGGCTGGTGGGCGACAACTGCCCGCTGTATTGGTGCCCGTCGTAGTTCATTTTTCCTAAACATAGGTTTTTTTCCATGCCGTTTTCTGCGCCGTTAAGCATTGGACTTACCGTCTTTGCCGTAGCCCTCCTCTTCGCCGCCGCCATGTCTCAGCTCCCGGCTCAGCCCGGCGCAACCTCCCTCCTCTACGCCGCGGCGGCCGCGGCGCTTGCCGGCTGGACGCTGTACTCAGCGCTCGCCGGGCGCCTCTCCAAGCCGAACCTCATCCCCATCGCCGTCGCTCTGGCGGCGCTTTCGGCGTACGCCGCATATTCGCATCTGATCGGCTCGGCGTCTCAGCGCCTTGAGTACACCCTGCAGTCGATCGAAGAGGCGAGGCAGACGTGGCTTGAGCAGTTCAGCCGCGTAGCCGGAGGCGTGGAGGCTGTGGTGAGCGTCGTCGAGTACGCCGTCTACGCCCTGGCCCCGGTCACAGGCGGCGCCGCCCTCGCCCTCGCCCCGGTCGTTTGGGCCGTCGGAGAGGCGGTGGAGGCCGTCAACGAGGCCATGGCCACGGTGGCGGACTACATAGGCTACGCGTATGCGATGGTCTCCGTCCTGCTTCCGGTGGTCAAGTTCGCTGAGCACTTCTCCGCCGTGTTCGTCCCGCTTTCCCTCATCTTTATACACAACAGGAAGGGGATGGTCATCTCTGCATATCTCTCGCTCATACCGCTTATAGTGGCCTACGCCGTGAGCAACGCCCCGGCGCTCCCTCCCCCCGACCCGTTGCAGGTGCCCAAGCTCCCCTTCAACGTAGCTGAGCTCGGCGCCGTCCTCGTCAAAAGCAACGCGTGGGTGGTGGCGGAGTTTGAGGGCCCCAACGGCACCAAGTTCTGGTACTCCATACCGCCGGGCACTGAGGTGAAGGCGCCGCTCCCGGCGGGCAACTGGACGCTGACGAGGGCCATATACGCTTTTACGCCCATCTACGTCGGAGCCAAGATTTCCGTAAAAAACGGCACGGTCTACGGCAACTACACCTTCGGCAACGCCACAGGCCCCGGCAAATACATCATCCCCTCGGCAGACAGAGCCATCGGCATAGACATAGGCTACCGGTGGGCTGAGGACTGGCAGCTGGCGGCCACCAGGAAGCCCGACGTCCGGGGAAGCGTTGTCCACGAGGAATACATCGACACCGGAGACGCAGTCATATACCGCAGGATAACCCTGGCGGAAAACGCCACCTGGGTTTTTGAGTACGAATGCTACGGCACGGCGTCTCAGTGCGGGGCGCGGCGCTACGAGGTGTCCGGCGTAGCCGCCGACTTCGCGTCGCTCTACGTAAGAGTCCTCCACGCAGAAAACGTCGACGTCTACTCCTCCACGTCGCACTGGAACACGGCGGTATCCCCCATGGACTGGGAGCTGATCTGCAGAGCGACGTCTTCCCCGCTTCACGAGTTCCTAGGCGCTAATCGATGCCCCACGTGGCGCCCGGCCCAGAGCTGGACTGCATCTGCGGAGGTGCACCCCATTCCGGAGTACGTAAACGGCACCGAGGTGCCCACGCGCTACAGGGCTAAGCTGGCTGTCGTCCTCCTCTACAGGCCGGTGGCGGCGCCGGTGGTGTCCGGCTTCGCGGCGTGGGGCCCCAACGGCACCCTCATCACAACCGCCTCGGCAATAGGCGCATACTTCGCATACGGCCTCTTAGACGCGCTGAGGAGGGCCTTCGTCGTTGACCCCACGCCGCTGTTCAAGCAGTACATTCTGGAGAACTCCGCCGCCCAGGTGGCGGTTCAGCTCGCGTGGGCCGTAGCCCTCGTGAGCTGGGGCGTAGGCCTCGTCTATACGCTGGTCGCAACGGCCGCCGCGGCCGCGGGCCTCCTCCTGCTCCTCCACGTCGAGGGGCCCCTCATCAGGCTCCTAGGCCTTGAGCACTTCATAAGCCCCAGGCTGTCGCTCCGGATGGGCAACGTAGACGTCTTGCCCTTCCAGTTCGTCTCCTCCCGCCTCACTAAGTTCGGGGCGGGGAGCGGCATAGCGGCGTCGGCAACCGGGCGCGTCACCGGCCAAGCCACAAAGGCGGTGGCGGCGCCTTGGATCGCCTACGCCAAGATGTGGGCCCTCTACACCTCCTCCGCGCTGAAGTGGTTTGTAATGGTGTACAGAAGCCCGTGGATCGCTCTGGCGAACGCCCTGGCGGCCGTCTACGTGGCGAAGAAGGTGGAGAAGCTCCACGTCGCCCTGCCCCTCGTGAAGGTCGCCGCGCCGAAGCCAATGCTACGCCCGGCCGCCAAGATGCTGGAGGCGCTCGTCAACGCCAGCCTGAGGGCCGCGGCGGCGCTGGCGTCGGCTGGGTACAGATACGGCAAGGCCCTCCACTACGTCATGCACCCGTCTGGCTTCAGCCCGGCTGAGCGCGCCAAAGAAGCCACGCGGTACCTCACGGCGGCGATGCACCTCCGCATCGACTACTTCATAGCTAAGTACTACGCGTGGGTTCTGAAGAGGGCTATGGCGGTGGCCGGCGACCTCCGCCTCGCCGCCCTGTGGACTATAACAGTGGGCAGGCCCCCGAGGCACCAGGGAGACGTAGCCGCCTGGATGCTGATATACGGGGAGAGGGGGAGGCCGCTCCTGGTCACTTCGGCCTCGCTTGCGGAGGGCTTCCGCCGCTTCCGGATTAAAACGACGCCGGAGCAGGCCGCGGAGCTGTGGCTCCGGCGCTACGGCTACAGCTACGGCGCCATAAAGGCCTACCTAACCGCCCACAAGATAGAAATCGACCCCGCATACATACCGGCGTCTAAAGAGCTCAGGCTCTACCTGGCGAAGCACGGAGTAGAGATGTGGCGGCAGGGAGACCCCCACGCGCGCCTCCTGGCCTCTATAAGGGAGTTCCGCGTCCTGCTGAAGAAGGAGCTGGGGATAGAGATCTCTAAAGACGGAGAGGCCAAGCCCGTCTGGAATCTGTGGCTGAGGGGCGCGGCCAAGGCGGTTGCCGCGGAGGGCGGCCTAGAGGCCAAGATGAAGGAGGTGCTGAGGCTCCCGCCGGGCGCGATGGGAGAGAGGCTCAAGCTCTCTGCCGCCGAAGTCCACGACCCCACCCCGCTCAAGGCGCTGAGGAGGGAGCTTGAGAAGGTTAAAGAAGACGCGGTGGAGAAGATCGCGAAGCTCGGCGTAAGCAGGAGCGTAGCCGAAAAGGGCGTGTGGGGGGCTCTTGCCGACCCCAACCAAAGCGCCCTCTTGGGGCTGGACGCGGCGCGCGCCGCCTTGCTTAACGCCCTGAAGCAGGCGGTGCAGGACATAATCCCGCCGGATGTGGCGGAGAAGGGGGCAGCCGCCCTAACCGGCGAGCAGCTCGCCGCAATATACGAGCTGGTTAAGACTAAAGAAGACGTGCTGTGGATCGCCAGGCTCCCGGAGCACGTCCAGGAGAAGGTCATAGACGTCCTGCCCTACGGAGACCCGTCGTACGCATACAGCTTAAAGTACGCCTCTCAGATAGCAGACATATCTTGGCGCGAAATCGCGCCCGACGGAAGAGTGGTGGAGCACAAAGTGCTGGACTACCTGCCGCCTTCAGCCAGAGATGCGGTGGTCGCGCAGAGGCTGAGCTCGCTGGAGTCGCTCCAGACCCCCCCTGCCCCGCCTCCCCCGCCTCAGCCGCCTCCGGACTGGAGGCCCGTGGAGGAGCTCGCGAGGAGGCTCGGCGTGACCAGCTACGAGACGCCGCAGGGCGAGGTGGAGATCAAAGTAGATGCGGTCGCCGCAACCCCCGAGGAGGCGCGGAGGATGATCCTGGAGGCCGCCAGACTCGTCGTTGCAAACGACCGCTACTACGACGAAGGAGCCGACGTGCCGAAGAGCTACAAGGAGCTCGCCGACGAGCTGAAGAAGCTGGCGGGCGGCAACTACGACGTGGCGCTTAAGAAGACCGTCGAGTTCTTCATGACCCACGCCGAAGACCTTGCCGACTTAGCCGCCCAAGAGGGCGACCTTGAGGCGGTAGACGCGGTCTTCAACATACTGCGCGAGGCCGGCCGCGAGGTTCGCGTAGAGGCGGAGGAGAGGCCGGTGGAGCCGGTGGGCGAGGAGGCGGAGGCGGTGGAGGGCGCCGAGGAGCTGGCGGAGGGCGCGGCGGACGTCCCCGAGGAGGAGGTTGTGGGGTCCACGGAAGAGGGAGAGGCCGGAGCGGAGGTGGATCTGGAGGAGGAGGAGAGGAGGGCCAGGGAGGCCCTCCGCAGGCTTGGGATAGACCTAGACGCGCTGGATAGAGACGAGTTCTACGCCGAAGATCTGTCCAAGAGGCACGGCATCCCCCGGGAGGTCGCCTCAGACCTCGTGAAGGAGCTCGGCCCCCGGGGCGCGGAGGCGGTGGCCGAGGACTTCAGAAGGGTGGACAGGTGGATGAGGGAGGCCGGGCTCTCAGACGAGGAGAGGGCCAAGATCCTAACTGAGAGGGCGGCGGACATCGCCGAAAACCCAAAGCGCGTCATAGAGGAGCTGGCCGAAAAGCTCGCAGAGAAGGCCCCCAAGGAGCTCCGCGACTTGGTGGCGGAAGACCTCAAGCGGGGCAACTTCGGCGATGTGAACTGGAAGCTGTCTCAAGTGGAGAAGTTCTGCGCGGCTAAAGGCGGCTGCACCCCCGAGGAGAGGCGCAACCTCTACAGCCAGCTCTAATTCAATTTTTTCCCCTCCTAAAACGCCGACGTGTCTGCTAAGAAGGCTGATCGGGTGGGGCACGTCCTCAGCCCCTGGGGCTGGGCTCAGTTTGAGTTCAAGGCGCCGGTTTCCGACTCCATCTTCGGCAGGGCGGCCTCCGGCTACGAGGTAGAGCACGGACACACCATCATGCCGATGTCGGCCACCGGCTTCAAGCCGGCTCCGGCGTTTGAGGAGATTCCGGAGTTCATATGCATGACGGTGACGCCGACGATAAGGCTTCCCCAGCACCGCGCCATGGACATAGGTCCCCACAGCAAGGCCCTGTCTACGGCTGTTACAACCATATGCGTTGCATACTACAGCGGAAAGGCGCACAGACAGAAGAAGTGCATGGAGCTTCAGCTGGGGGAGCGGAGGTACGTGGTCTGCCTGTGGCCGGACTCCATCGCCGCCGCCCCCCTGGCCCAGATGTCCCACCGCCTCTACATACTCTGCAGGCAGCCTAAATGCGACCTGTCGCCGGTTTTCGCCCTCGCAGACCCCTTAGAGTACCCCCACTACGCCGCCCTAGTCGCGAGGGCCATGTATTTACTTGCGCCGAACGTAAAAGACGTCGAAGTCTCCCGCTGGATCCCCGTCTGCGACTACATAGACTGCGGCGACCTCCAAAAAAGCAGGAAGGACGAGGCCAGAGGCAAAGAGGGCGAAGCCGGCCGCGTCAAAACCATATTTGAAGCCGACGGCTACGAGGCGAGCTTCGGCAAAGCCGCGCTGGACGTATTGAGCAACCCGCACAAGCTACAGCTTTTGTTCAAGCTCTTCTTCGACAGATCTAAAGAAACCAGGAAGGCGGGATTCGCCGCCGGGCTGTGGACGCTGGACCCCGACGCCGCTCCGGGAGACGTATGGCCGCAGATAGAAGACGCCGTCAAGAGGAGAGACGCGCTTCAGTTGCTAGACCTCGCCAAGTTGCTGACCAGCGAGCCCGAGAAGGGCCAGTTCACCGTAGCCGCCTCAGCCGCAGCCGCCTACGTCATCCACATGACGCACGCACTAATCCTACTCGGCCAAGGCGTCTTCCGCTTTACTATTTAAGTAAGCTAGAAAATCTGAAAAAAGAGGTTTAATGGACTAAACGCTTGGCCATGGCGTAGACTTCAGACGCATCTATTTCCCACTCTCGTCCTCTATACATAACAATATACTTATCAGGCTTCGCAACCCTGTAAAACTGCCTCCCTCCCGGCGCGATTATTACTGGGTCAAACTTCAGCATGTCGCTTGCTTCCGGGTAGTAGTTAAAGGAAGCCAGGTACGGCCTGGTGATCGCCGGCCAAACTTCTCCATACATATTATTCAAAATAATTGCTAACGCGTCATCAATGATTACAAAGTAAGGAATTTCCGACCGCAAGGCATATATGAGTCCTATCAGCATTCTCTTTATCAACTCATCAAATTCTTCCAGACATAAATATATTACCAATTTACCGTTTCTTATAAAATAATCTTTAAGTACTGTGATTCTTGCCGTTATCCACATTGCTATGTCGCTTCTAAACTTCTTCTCGGCAAACTCAATAAGGCACTTAAGATCTTCGCACTTGCTCGTTATCAACAAGTCAAACGCTGGCTTCAAACTGCTTGAAGCAGTGAAATGAAGTATTGTACTTATTTTTTTAACAATTTTTCTTTCAAGATTCTTTATTTCAATTTCAGTTTCTTGTTTTCCTTCTCCGCATTCTTTCATTCTGATATACAGAGTTCTGACATGTTTATCTGCATATTGTTGAAAGAGGCTTAGAAAAGTCGTCTTCCCGCTCCCCGGGGTTCCGAAGATTAGGCCCCTGTGGGTTTGCCCCAGCGACCCGGGGAGCGTCGTTGACTAGTATTTCTAAAATTTCTTTTACTTTACCCATGTCTTTTTGTCTCTTGGCGAGCCACGTTGAACTGATTCTATTTGTTGCCTCTAGGCGTCTGGGGCATGTACCTCTACTCTGTGCCTGCCTCGTCGGAGGAGGACTTCATCCACACAATCATCTCTGCCAACAGAAGAATCGGACTTGACGTGGTGCGGGGCTACGTCCTCTCGGAGCTACCCCTCCCGGAGCCCTACCTCATAGAGGGCGTGGAGGAGGAGGCGGCGGAGCTCTGCAGGGGGAGGCCTCCGCTCCCCGTCGTTGCTTATTATCCGGCGCGGCACAGAGGCGGGCCTAGGGTCGGCGCCGCCATGGCCCCCCACGGCGTGGTTTGGCTTCAGCCCGTCGGCATCCTCCGCCGAGGCAGGGAGTGGAGGGTGGCCACCAGCTGCAGAACTAGGCCGCCCCTCACCGGCTGGGAGAAGGTCACAGTTGACGCCGTGTCGCAGATGCTCGACATGCTGTCCTACTACTTCTGGAAGTTCTGGCCCCGGGGCCTCCGGATAGACGTCCGCGGCTCCCAGGCCTGGATGGAGGCCTCTGCCAGCCTCTTCTACGAGAAGCGCCGCAGAAAGACGGAAGAAGTAAAGGCCTTGATAGACGGAGTCCGCGGCGCGGCTCTGCCTGAAGAGCTCATGCACATATTCGTGGCCGGGGCGTCCGCCGCAGGCAAGACGACGTTTGTGAAGAGCCTAATAGGGGGGAGGAGGTACGTGATTATAGACATCACGCCCAAGGGGGAGTACTCCGCGGGGGGCGCAGGCGTCGTAGAGGGCAGCATAGACTTCTCCTCGTTCTCCGTGGAGGAGCGGATACAGCTTCTGACATTGGCCTTCGCCGCCACCTTGGGCAAGGGGGACAGCTCGTTCTCCCCGGTGCAGTTCGGCGTCTTGCGGAGGTTCGGCTCCCTGCCCCTCAGCCGCCTTATATCTGAGATAATCTCGTCGGACATACCGCCGCTGACTAAGCAGGTTCTTGTGGAGAAGCTCTCTTCGCTGTGCGTCTCTCTAAACGACGAATACGTCTGCACGCCTCACCCGGCCTTGAGGAAGAACATACGCGTGCAGCCGCCGGCCGTGGTGAGAGTCTCTGTGCAGGATCAGTTCCTGCAGTCCGTAATTGTCCACGGCCTGTTGATGAGGCTCCTCAAAGAGCCCCAGCCGGATCACACCTTCATCGTAATCGACGAGTACCACAAAATCGCGGCGAAGGTGGAGGGCATCGAAGACCCGGTGGAGCAGCTGATCAGGATGGGGAGGCACGCCAACTGGCACGTGGTGGTGTCTACACAATCTCCTCTGGAGCCGAAGGCTTCAGTCATTTCTATAATACCGACGCACGTCTACTTCCAGCTCCACGGAGAAGCCGCCAAACTCGCCGCCTCCGTGCTCAACGTAGACCCCGCCGTGGTGTCGTCTCTGGGGCCCGGACAGTGGCTGGCCGTGGCGAGGAGCAGGCCCGGCGTGCAGGCCTGGCACAGGCGGTCTCCGTAATGCTCTTCCTCACCTACACCAACTCAGCCGCCCTCCGCCTCCCCCACCCAGCCATGGCGTCTTTCTTCTACGCCAAATACCTCCCGCCCCATGCGGAGCCCAAGCGGCTGGACTCAGGCGGCTACCTGGCGCTGAGGCGCAACGCCCGGCTCCCCACCCCCCGGGAGCTGTGCAGGCTGTGCGAAGAGGTGGGGGCGGAGGCGTGCTTCGCGCCGGACATCCCCCCGCCGCCCGACGCAGACTCCGCCGCCTACCTCCGCGCCGAAGCGAAGAACTTCTCCACGGCGGAGTCCGCGCCGTGCCCCCTGGCTCCCGTCGTCCACATCCACCCATCCCCCGTCGCCTACGCCGCGGCGCTGAGGCAAGCCGTCGGCGTTGCGCAGAAGCTGGGCGCCCCCCTGCTGGGGGTGGGCGGCGCCGTGCCCCACCTAACGGCGCATCGATACGCCTTGGTCAGAGCCCGCGCCGCTGAGGCCATCCAAGCCGCAGGCCGCATCCACCTATTCGGCGCAGGCTCCCCCACAACGCTGACGCGCCTCTCTCTGCCGCCCGGCGCCTCCACCGACTGGGCAGGTTGGACGCTGAAGGCCTCATACGGAAAGGTCGTACTGCCGTCTGAGATAGGCGGCGGTGGAGAGAGGCACGTCACCGGCAAAAAACTACACAAGAAGTACCCCGTCCTCGGCCGCCAGGAGGCAGAAGCCCTCCGCAGGTGGCTTGTGGAAAGGGGGTTCACAGCTCCGCCTCTAGAGGAGTTCATTGAGGCGCTGAGGAAGAGCTACATCTACAGAGCGCAGGTCAACGCCTTCGTGGCGCTGAAGTGGCGCCAGGAAACTACAGACATGCGGCAATGCATCTAAGAGGAACAGCGCATCGCTTAGAGCAAAATCTTAATATTCAGCGCAAAGAGCGGCTGTGCCCAGCTGGCGCGTCCACAGAGCTCTGGCGTTGCTGGCCTCGGCCGGTCTTTCTGAAGATGTTGTAACGGGTTTGCTGAGGGGCGTCGTAGAGCCCGACGTCGTGGTAGATAGAAGGGTGATATGCGGACGTAAACGTTGCCGCATTTTCAACGTCCGCCACCACGCATGAGTGCAGTGGGGTCTGGTGGAGTACTACTTCAACCTCGCATGCTTCTACCGGGCAAGGGGGGATCTCCACGCGGCGGGGAGGGCTCTCGGCCGGGCGTTGCACTACATCCACGACGGGGCCGTGATGGCCACGACAAGATAGAGAGGGAGATGGATAAGCTCGTAGATAAGCTTCCCGATTTATGCAAAGACGAAGCGGTAAAGCGGTCTAACAAGGCGGTAGATGCGCTGTGCTTTGCCTATTTCGAGTCTAGACAGCTTATAGAGCGGTTTATGGCGGAGCCTCAGCCTCCGCGGAAAAAGGCGCTGATGGCTGGGGCGGACGAAGAAGTGGTGGCCCGCAGTAGCCTTCACGATAATATTCGCCTTCCCCTTTGCCGCGCCTCACCTCGCCATCCTCTCTTTTATTGCCTTTTCCTTTACGCTGTCTGGACTTTTGGCGGCCTGGACGCGGAGGCCTAAAGAATATGTAGTGGCCGTGCGAGGCGGCGTAGCGTGCGTAAAGCCGCGGGAGTATCTGCCTGCTGTTACGTGTTAGTGCTTCGAAACGGCGCAACTGCTGAAAGCCTACATGAGGGTTTTATACTCCTAGGGGCAAGCACCTCACTCCCGCCCCAGAAAAAGCTACACACGGCTTCGACGTCTTCACAGAAAGGCCAAAGACCTACAGACACCGGGCTCAGGTCAACGTCTTTGTAGCGCTGAAGTGGTACGAAGGGCAAAAAAACGCCTCAACTTACACGGCGGAAAAAACGCAAAAAACAGAATCAATTCAGTCTACCTAAATCATTCAAATTTCTGAAAATTCGCCCGCCAGCTTCTTTTTCTGCCACCTCCAGCACCCACGCAGGCGTGGAGAGCAGTGCGACGTAGCCGCCGAAGGCCTGCATGAGGGCTTTCGACTCCTCGACGCCGCGGGGCACGACCTCAGCCTTGACGCCCTTCTCCTCCGCCTTCATTACCACCTCCAGCACCACGTCTTCTCCCAGCTCCTCAGCCACAACCACCGCCTCGGCC
>JAVVGH010000009.1:0-14946 GCA_032249215.1 Pyrobaculum sp. | reverse complement strand
GGGGCGGCATGGTGGTGAACGACCACGGCGCCCTCGTCGGCGACGAGACAGCGGGTCCTGAGCTGATGCGCATAACTCAGGTGCTGGGATAGCGCCGCCGGCGGCGCCGAGATCCCCATCAGAGGTGGCGTTAAACTTTTAAGGCTTGAGTTGAGAGCCCGACATGCCTAAGATTTACCGCGTAGTTGGAGACACCACCACCGGGATGAAGTTCAGGTTGGAGGTGACCGCCGAGAAGCCGCACGATGCCATTGAGAAGGCTTTTTCGCTTATTGGGAGTAGGCATAGGCTTAGGAGGGTGCAGATAAGGATTAGAGAGGTGTCGGTGGTGCCGCCCGAGGAGGCGCGGTCGGAGGAGGCCAAGCTCTTGATGGCGGTGGATAAGGTGATTAAGTATTGACATGTCTCGACAAGACGTCCAGAGGCTCCTGGAGGAGTACCAGCTGATTGGGGAGTTGCTATCCAGTCTGCAGGCCCAGCACACGACCGTCGCCGAGCTTCTCGACGAGCTGACCACGGCACTAGACGGCGTGAGGCTTCTGAAAGGCGGCGGGGATGGGCGGCTTGTCCACATCGGCGCTGGGCTTTTCGTAAGCGGCGCCTTTGATACAAGGGAGGTCCTCACGCCCATCGGCGCGGGCTACCACGCGTTTCTAGACCTCGACAACGCTGAGAGGATCCTCCAGGAGAGGATCGAGGAGTACTCCAGGCTGAAGACTTCGCTTGAGGAGAACCTCCAGAAGCTCGCCGAGAGGGCTGAGCAGATCCGCCAGGTACTAGAGCGGCTGGGCGCCAGAAATGTTTGATAGGCTCAAGAAGACTTTTTCGAAGTTTGTAGAGACCGTAGTCAGCGCGGTAAAGGAGGATACGCTAAACGAGAAGGAGGTTGAAGGTTTGGTCTCAGACCTCTACCTAGACCTTGTGGAGAGCGACGTCGCCGTGGACGTCGCCGACGCCGTTGTTGAGGAGCTCAAGAGGAGGCTGGTGGGGGTTAAGGTGCCCAGGTTCGGGGAGCGGGAGACCGTCATAAAGAAGTCGGTTTTCGACTCCCTCCTTGCCGTTCTCAGCGACGTGCCTGACGTGGATTTCTACGAAGAGGGGAGGAAGACGCTTGAGAAGACGAGGCCCGTAACCGTCATGTTTCTGGGGCCTAACGGCTACGGCAAGACCACGACCTTGGCAAAGCTGGCGTTTCAGCTACAGGAGATGGGTTTCAAGGTGGTCGCCGCCGCGGCGGACACCTTCAGGGCCGGGGCTAGGGAGCAGCTGGAGGAACACGGGAGGCGGGTGGGGTTTAGGGTTATAGGCGGCCCCTACGGCTCAGACCCAGCCGCCGTTGCGTACGACGCAACGCAACACGCCAAGTCTAGGGGGTACCACTTCGTGCTTATAGACACGGCGGGCCGCATGCACACAGACGCCAACTTGATGGACGAGCTCCGGAAGATCCAGCGCGTAGTCGAGCCCCAGTATTCCGTCTTCGTCTTCGACGCGCAACTGGGAAACGAGGCCCTGGAGATCGCCAAGTACTACTCCAAATACGTGAAGATAGACGGCATGATAGCCACCAAGGTAGACGCCTACCCCAAGGGCGGCTCCATACTGACTTTTATGTATACGTTGAAGCGCCCAGTGTACTTCCTGGGGGTCGGCCAGACCTACCGCGACCTCGTGAAGTTCTCCAAGTCTGAATACATCAGCCAGCTTCTGGCCTAAACTTTTAATATACGTCCAACTTTTGACGCGTGGTATCCCTACAGGAGAGGCTGGCTAACATGTGGCGGGACATCAAGTGGGTGGTGTCCACGGCGACGAGGCCGGACGAGGAGGAGTTCAACCTAACGGCCAAGTTCCTCGTGCTTCTAGCGTTCATCGCGGGGGCGTTCCAGGTAGTTTTCCACCTAGCTGGCGTGTATATCAGGCACCTAGTATACGGAACCCCGCTCTATACGTTGCCGGTCTATACGCTGGGCGACCCGGTTAAGGATACCGTGGCTGTGCTTGTGTCTATCACAGTTATTTTCGTAGGCCTGCTCTACCTCCTAGTTAAGATGAGGTGAAGATGTCCCAGGAGCGTTGCCCTGTATACACAATAAGCGTGGTGTCGCGCCAGGAGTACAACGTGGTTATTGTTCTGAAGATGCGGGCGGAGTCCGGCAAGATACCAATATATTCCATAGTGGTGCCTCCTGAGTCATTCGGCATATTGTTCATGGAGGGGGAGTCCCTCCCCGCCGTGAACCGCGCTGTATACGGCGTAAAACACGTAAAGGGAGTCATGAAGGGGATTACAAACGCGGAGGAGGTCATGAAGGTTCTGAAGCCCGTCAAGCCGGCTGTGGACCTCGACGTAAACGACGAAGTGGAGATCGTGGCAGACGTCCTAAAGGGCAGCAGGGCGCGCGTCACCTTTGTGGACCGGGACAAGGGAATCGTGCGGGTGGAGCTCCTCGACAGCGCCTTCCCCATGCCGCTCGACCTCAAGATCACTGAAGTCAAGCTGGTCCGAAAAGGACGCTAGTATTCTTGTCTAGGAAAACTTTTAATACTTACCCCTTTTAGTGGGGGCGATGTCTAAGCGTGTCGTAGCTGTGCCTCTACAGGGGGGCAAGGTTGCGGTGAACCCGCAGTTCCAGGACTCGCTCAAGCAACTTGGCCTGGACCCCAACGCCGTTGTTCAGAAGGTGCAGGATGAGCTGAAGAAATACGGCAAATACCCCGTCCAGAAGGTGGAGTTGGAGGTTGCGTCGCCTTCTAGGTATGAGGTCAAGGTGTATCTCCCGCCTGTGGGGGAACTATTACTTAAGCTGTTTGGCAAAGACACCGGCGTTCACGACCCCACGAAAGAGACTTTAGGCAACTTGACCTTTGAACAAGTTGTTGAGATTGCCTTGTTTAAGAAGGATGAGCTTAAGTCGAAAACTTTGAAAGCCGCCGTGAAGCAGCTTTTGAGCACGTGTAAGGCCATGGGCGTCACTGTCGACGGGAAGCCGGCGGAGGAGGTGATGAAGGAGCTAGACGGCGGTAGATACGCAGAAATTATTAATAAATTTGAAAAGTCGTGGTGACATGAGCGCCGTAATCAACAAGGAAGTTTTGTTAACCAAGATTAAAGAGGCCTTAAAGGCTGGAAAACCAAGGCGATTTAGGCAGAGCGTTGAATTGATTGTAGTGCTTAGAGGCGTGGATCTGAGCAAGCCGGAGAACCGCATCAACTTGCTCGTGGAGTTGCCCCACCCGCCTAAGCCGAACAAGATAGGGGCTTTTGCACACGGCGCGTTTGAAGTACAGGTGAAAAACGCCGGCGTCGACGGGGTAATCACGAGAGACCAGATAGAGGGTCTCTCTGGAAACAAGAGGGCGATCAGGAAGCTGTCGAATCAATACGACTTCTTCGTGGCGCCGCCCGACCTCATGCCTCTGCTGGGCAGGGTGGTGGGCCCCATATTCGGGCCGAGGGGGAAGATGCCCGAGGTGTCGCCTCCAAACGTCGACGTGAAGTCTGTGGTTGAGCGGCTGAGGAGGGCCGTTAGGGTTAGGATTAGGAACGAGCCTGTAATAAAGGTGCGGATAGGCTCCGAGACTCAGAAGCCTGAGGAGATCTTAGAGAACGCCCTCGCTGTGTTGGAGGAGATAAACAGGAAGTTTGCCTTGAGGCAGTATCTGAAGGATATATACATAAAGAAGACGATGGGGCCTCCCGTAAAGGCCAGGGCTTTGGAGGTATTAGCCCGCTAAAATTATTTAAATAGTCCTCAGTATCGCGTCTTGATGCTCGTCTTGGGCAAGAGGCGATATGTAAGGGCTAAGCCGTACCCAGAGCGTAAGGTCAAAATAGTGGAGGAGGCTGTTGATCTGTTGAAGAACTACCAGTACGTCTTCCTTTTCGATCTCCACGGGCTCTCTGACAGGGTTCTACACGAGTACAGATACAGAATGAGGCCTTATGGAGTTGTTAAGGTGATCAAGCCTACTCTGTTCAAAATCGCGTTTACGAAGGTATATGGCGGCATCCCTGCGGAGGTGGCTGAAAAGGTGAGGGGCGAGGTTGGGTTCTTGTTTACCAATGTGAACCCCGCCGAGGTGATCAAGATTGTGGCGGAAAACGCGGTGAGGCGCGCGGCTCAGCCCGGGGACAAGGCTCCGTTTGACATCGTGGTGCCGGCCGGCCCCACCAACGCATCGCCAGGCCCGATAATTTCTAAGTTCGGCAAGCTGAAGATACCGACGAGGGTTCAGGAGGGCAAGATCTGGATTGCGAAAGACACTGTGGTTGCCAAAGCCGGGCAGGAGATCACGCCGGAGATCGCCGAAGTCCTAAGAGTGGTCGGCATAGAGCCCGTATTTGAGCAACTGAGGCTCCTCGGCGTTGTTTGGAAGGGCACGCGGTTTGTAGACATATCAGACCTGGTGATAGACGTGAGCAAGTACAGAGAGCTCTTCGAGGCCGCCGCCGCATATGCGAGGAACCTGGCGCTAAACGTGGTCTACCCGACAAAGGAGGTGTTGCAAGTGGTGATCCCCGCCGCCCACATGAGGGCCACGGCGCTGGCCGTGAAGCTCGGCGTGGTGACGAGGGAGACCTTGCCGATGCTAATAGGGAGGGCTGTGGCGGAGGCAAACGCCTTGGCCGCGGCGGTGGCCCACAAGGCCCCGGAGCTCGGCTTGTCTGTCGCAACGCCTCAAGCTCCGCAACAGCAAGTTGCCCAGCCCGCCGAGGAGGCTAAGGCCCAGGCGGAGGAGGAGAAGAAGGAGGGACCCAGCGACGAGGAGGTGGCAGGTTCTCTGGCCTCGCTCTTTTAATGGCTAAAGTTTTCGCCCCGGGGGTCATTAAGCTTTTTGGGGAGCACGCCGTTGTCTACGGTAAACCTGCAATAGCAGTCACGATAAACAGAGGAGTCTACGTGGAGTGCGAAAGGGGGGATAAGCTTGTGGTGGAGACCGTTGGCGTTTCTGCATCTCTTCGGTATTTCCCAGAGGAGAGGCGCATAGAGGCGTTTGGGTCTGAACGCTTCTTTGCATATGTAGACGCCGCGCTTAGGGTCGCGGAGGAGAGGTGGGGGGCTTTGAAGGCCAGGTTCGCGATTAGAAGCGATCTGCCGCCTAGCATCGGCGCCGCCACTTCCGCCGCGGTTTCTGTCGGCGTGTTGAAGGCATACTCGCTCTGTGCTGGTGTTGACGTGGGCGGGGAAGAACTTGCGAAGCTGGGCCACAGGGTTGAGCTGGAGGTTCAGGGCATAGCTTCGCCGATGGACACCGCCGCGGTGTCGCTGGGGGGGCTTCTGAAGATTTGGGCCAGCCCGTTCCGCGTGGAGAGGATAGACGCCTCTCTGCCTCCCTTTTATATAGCGGTGCTTCCCCGGAGGGGCACCACGGGGGAGATAGTTGCCGAGGTCAAGGCGCTTCTCGGAAGGCGGCGCTCCGCCGCGGGCGTAGTTGAGGCGATCGGGAGCCTCGTGGAGGAGGCACACGCCTGCCTGGTAGGGGGAGATCTGGAGTGTCTCGGGGAGTTGATGTATGTGAACAACTGGCTCCTCGGCGCACTTGGCGTTGTGGAGGGGCGCGTGGTGAGTCTGCTGGAGATAGTCAGGCCGTTTATATACGGCGGGAAGATAAGCGGGGCGGGCAGAGGCGGCGCCGTCGTATTGTTGCCGCGGGACGAGGAACTGGTGGAGAGGGTATTGGCCGCGTTGGGACACACCTACTACAAGGTGTCCGTGACCCAGTCGGGAGTTTCGGCTTTATGACGCAGATAATCGGGCTTCTGGGGCTTTTCTTGATCGCGGCTGCTTGGGCCGTAAACATCATCCGGAGGAGCCCCCCGCCCCCCGTCGACCTCATTGTCCTTTACTTCTTCGGAAGCGTGGCGCTGACCCTCTACGCCGTGTTGCTCGGCGACTGGGTCTTCACAGCTTTAAACGCCTTGTCCGCCGTGCTTTCTTTCATCAACCTCATAAGGGCATTACGTATTAAAACCAGGTTATAAGGCTCGTCATGGCCCAGAGACCTAAGGTGGGCGCCAAGGCGTATCACCTCCTACTCGCCCCGGGTGAGGCGCCGCGGTATGTGTTGCTACCGGGCGACCCCGGCCGGGTGCCTCTGATAGCTAAGCACTGGGCCGGGGCGAGGGAGGTGGCAAGAAACAGGGAGTTTGTCACGTGGGTCGGCTCGTATAAGGGCGTCGCCGTTGGCGCCACGTCGACAGGCATAGGCTCGGGCTCCACCGCAATTGCGGTGGAGGAGCTACTTTACGCCGGCACCGACACCTTCATAAGAGTGGGCACCACAGGCGCCTTGCGGAGGGAGGTGAGGCTCGGCGATTTAATCATCGGCACAGCCGCCGTCCGCTTCGACGGGGCCTCAAGGTGGTACGCGCCGCCTGAGTACCCCGCCGCGGCCCACTGGCTGGTGGTAAGAGCGCTCGTCGAGGCGGCGGAGTCGCTGGGGGTTAGGCACCACGTCGGCGTGGTGGCATCTACAGACTCCTTCTACGTCGGCCAGGAGCGGCCTGGCTACGGAGGCTTCATGCCGCCGTGGTCCAGGGGCCTTATAGACACGCTACGAAGTCTAAGGGTGCTGTCTTTCGAGATGGAGAGCGCCACCATCTTCACCTTGGCGTCTATATACGGCGCGCGAGCCGGGGGCGTGTATGCGGCTATTGCCAATAGGGAGACCGACGAGTTCGCGCCGGAGGTCGGCGTGGAAGACGCCGTGAGGGTCGCCAACGAGGCTGTGAAGATTCTGGCTGAGTATGATCGTAAAGGTGGCGCAGGTCCGTGACGTCGCCATAATAGAGGTTGACCTAAAGCCCTGTGCAGACGTATTTATCTTCAGGGTTCGCGGCCGGGAGCTGGAGCTCTGCGGGAAGACCCTTGTATTGAGCGAGGAGCTTGGGGAGTTCAGGAAGGGTCTCCTCGTAATGGCCAAGACGCCGTTTTTCGTCGAGTGCGAAGCAGGGGACTGCTTGGCGGCAAAGGCGCAAGTATAAAAACGGCAGCGTTCTGCACCGCCATGGAGCTGGTAGTCGCCGTCTACAACATAAGCTCAGTGCCCAAGATGCTGGAGCTTGCGAAGATCACGTACGGCTTCGGCGTGAGGCGGCTCGCGTTGGTGAAGGTGTTTGGGGCCGCCGCGCAACAGATCGGTGATTTGTTCAAGCTGGCCTTCAAAATGGGGGGAGAGGTCCTCGTCTTTAACGACATAAACGACGCCGTGGAGGTGCTGAAGCCGGACGTGATATATGCCATTGGGAGGCCCGACAAGGACACCAAGCCCGTCGAGAAGGTGGACAAAAAAGTGATGTTGTTGATACACGGCGCAGACCTGGCCTTCTCGCCTAGGGAACTTCCCCCCGGCGCGGTTTTAAGCCACGCGGTACACAGAGATATAGGGTCAGCCGGCCAGCTGGCGGTGGCGCTTTTTAAGCTCCTGGAGTCTTAGCCGCGTACCGGCACCCTTATCTCTTCCTCCTTCACCTTCTTAGCTGTTACTATCAATACGCCGTTTCTATACAGCGCAGACACGGTGGAGGGGTCTATCTTAAGCGGCAGACGGATGTATTTGGAGTATTTCCTCTCCCCACGGGCGCCCTCGGCCCTTACGGCGGTGCCGTCTTTCGTGACGGAGAGAGCTATGTCGGCGGGCTCCAGGCCGGGCATGTCTATCTCAATCCTAACCTCGTCTCCTTCCTCCACGAGTCGGTAGTCTTTTTTCTCTTTTAGATCCTCCACCATCCTCTGGAGGGATTTGCTGATCTCCTCCATTGCCTTCTTGAAATCCTCCATAGAGTTTATGCTATACTCAGTTTATATCCTATTCTCTCCTGAACGCCTTGCCAACGGCCTTTGGCGGCTTCGCTCTGCCGATCACGCCCGCCACTATCAACAACGTGGCTATGTAGGGGATCATCCGCGTGATTTCGTATCTGGCTAGGTTCAGCGTTTGGAGCCAGTAGGAAAGCGCGTCGAAGAAGCCAAATATGAAGGCGCCGGCGACTGCCAGTGCTGGGTTCCAGTTTGCAAAAACTACGTTGGCCAGCGCTATGAAGCCTCTGCCGGCTGAGAGCTCCTTGGTGACGACGGAGAGGTAGGCAATGCTGAGGTAGGCGCCTGCCAGCGCGGCTAATGTTGCGCCGATCACAGTGGCGAGCAGTCTTACCTTGTTTACGTCGACGCCCATGTTAAATGCTGATTCTGGGTCTTCTCCGCATGCTCTGATGACTATGCCGAGTCTGGACTTGAAGAGTATGTACCACATGACGCCGGCAACCACGAAGGCAAACACAGCGACCCAGGTGGGGTCTGTCTTCGCCCACTCTGGTACCTGTTTATACCCAGCCACGCCCCAGTAGGCTTGTATTCCGTAGGCAACCGCGCCCGCGGCGAAGAGATTTATGGCTACTCCGCTGATTATCTGGTCGCCCGCCAGATACGCCGAGATGTAGCCGTGGAGGAGCCCTATCAAGGCGCCGGTAAGCGCCGCGGCTAGCATGGCCACAAGAGGCCACCAGGTGTCTGGAAGGTGGAGGCCGGCTCTGTTGTGGAGGTAGTCCACCGCCAGCGGCCCCATCAACGCGCCGAGTAGCATTATGCCCTCCAGCCCTATGTTGACGACGCCGCTTCTCTCCGTCAGGATCTCACCAAGCGAGGCCAGCAGTATGGGCACAGCGGCGAGGAGCGCCTGCGTCAACAGAAGCGGCAGGATGTCTATCATATCTTCCTCAGCATCTGGAGCGCTAGGAAGAGTATTAGCAGACCTTGTATCACTCTTATGAACTCAAAGGGGGTGCCCGCCTCTATCTGCATGTGGCGTGCGCCTTCCTGCAGTATTCCGAGGAACACCGAGGCGAGGAGCACGCCTATTGGGTGCCCCCTGCCTAACATGGCGGCTGTGATGCCGTCGAAGCCGAGGCCGTAGACATTGGCTAGGTTCCTGGCAAGGCTGTAGGAGGGCGGCCTAGCAACCACCTGCAACACGCCTGCGAGGCCGGCCGTCAGGGCGCCTATTCCAAACGCCACCAAGACCGCCTGTTCAGGCCTTATGCCGTATGCCTTGGCCACTGTGGGGTTTTGCCCGCTTATTGATATCCTGTAGCCCCAAACGCTGTATCTGAGGAAGACGTAGATCAGCACCGCGGTTAGATACGCCAGCGGCACCGCCAGCGTGAGATCCGTACCTGGGAACAGCGGGGTGAGGCGGGCGGCCTCCGGCATCTTAACCGACTCCTCTGGTTGCAACGGGTTTGCAAATACGGTGGAGACGGCCATTATCACCAGCCAATACGCGGTCCAATTCATCATGATGGTGCTCACCACCTCGTTTACCCCTCTCCAGCTCCTCAACAGGGCTGGTACCGCCGACCAAGCCGCCGCGAAGACAAGCCCCAGGAGCACAGCAAGCGGCAGGGCCAAGACGTCTCTAGCGAGGTAGGCGGCCACCACGGCGCCTAAGGCGCCCATATATGCCTGCCCCTCCGCGCCTATGTTGAATAGACCGGACTTTAGACCCACGGCAAATGTGAGACCTGTTAGGAGGATGGGCGCCGAGAATGCAAGAGCGGAGAAGAGGTAGGTCTGGTCCGACAGCGGCGTCGCCAGCATGGACCTGTAGGAGAGGACGGGGTCGTAACCCGATATCCACATGGCGGCGGCGCCAAGCGCAAACGCCAGGAGCAGGGCGAGCCCAGTGTTTAACAACGGCAGTAGGAGCCCCTTCATAGCCCCGCCATCTTCCTGCCCACAAGCTCCACCCCCATCTCATCCACGGGGCCGTACGCCACGATCTTCCCCCTGTACATAACCGCGATTGTGTCCGCCAGTTTATATGCTTCGTCTAGGTCGCTCGTCACGAGCAACACCCCTGCGCCTGCGTTTCTGGCGCTTATGAGGAGCCTCTGGACGTACTCCGTCGTGGCCACGTCGAGGCCCCGGGTGGGCTGGTGCGCCACTATGAGCCTACTCCCCCTGCTCAGCTCGCGCCCCACCACCAACTTCTGCTGGTTGCCGCCGGAGAGTTGCCTCGCAAGCGCCCAAGGCCCTGGCGCAACTATTCCAAACTCCTCTATCAGCTTCGCGGCGAAGCGCTCGGCATCACGCCAAGAGATCAAGCCGCGTCTGGCGAACTTGCCTTCTTTGCCTATGACTGCGTTCTCCACAAGAGACATCTCAAGTATCAACGCCTTCTTATGCCGGTCGTCAGGTATGTAGGCGTAGCCCCCATGGATCTTGACCACGCCCCTGCCCTTCCTAACCCCCACAATGGCCTCCACGAGGTGTTCCTGTCCGTTGCCCTCGACGCCGACTATCGCCAAGATCTCCCGCTCCCTGACGGAGAAGTCTACGCCCTGCACCACTGCCCTGCCGCCCTCGTAGACCCACAGATCCTTCACCTCCAGGACGGGACGCTCGCCGGGTTTGCCCAGCCTCTCTACGCTTTCGCTCTTCACCTCGCCGACCATGGCCTCCACCAGCTTTCTCGCGTCGTAAGGAGGAGCGAACTCAGCCGCCTTGAGCCCTCTCCTCAACACGGCGACGCGGTCCGCTATTTCGAGGACCTCCGGTATCTTGTGGGTGATGTAGACCACTGACTTGCCATGCTCCTTTAGCCGCCTTATTACTTGAAACAGCGCCTTTACCTCAGGCGGAGACAAGACGGTGGTCGGCTCGTCCAGTATGAGCAGGTCAGCCCCCCAATACAAGGCCTTAACTATTTCGACCCGTTGTCTCATGCCTAGAGGCAACTCCTCCACGTCTCTATCCCACTCGATCTCGAAGCCGAGCTCCTCAGCTATTTTCTCCACCTTCCTCCTAAGCTCGGCGGAAGCCGGGGAGAGACTTGCCCCCTCTAATATGGCGACGTTTTCAAGCGCCGTGAGGCCGGGTATTAGGGAGAGGTGTTGATGCACCATGGCTATCCCAAGCCTAAGGGCGTCCCTCGCGTTTTTCGGCTTAACCCTCCTGCCGTCGATGTATATCTCGCCTGAGGTGGGTCTGTAGACGCCGGCAAGTATCTTCATGAGCGTGGTTTTCCCGGCGCCGTTTTCTCCCAGCAGTGCAAGCACCTCGCCTGGAAAAATGTCGAGAGAGACTCCCCTTAAGGCGTGTGTCCCGTCGGAAAAAACCTTGTGTATTTCCCTGAGGGAGATCTTCATCAGCTGACGGCTCCCAGGCCCAGCTCCTTCCTGAGCTGAACCACCTGGTCCTGCGTGGTGGGCAGAGGCACCTTCTCTTTGCCGGATATTATGTCTTGTTTGAACTGGTCCACCGCCTCCCAGATCCACTGCGGTATTCTAGACCTCATCTCCTTCACGGTGTTGATGATGTTTTGGGCATCGGACTCCTTCACGGCGCCTGCCCTGATGCCTATCTCCAAAAACTGCGTTAAGTCATCCAGCGTGCTCACAGAGACGCCGCCCTCCTTGAGGCCCAGCTCCAGGACACCGCCTTGGAACGTGCCCTCCACAGCCCTCTTAGTTGCCTCGTATACGCCGACGTCTACCCGCTTCATCATAGAGGCCAGTATGAAGCCGGGCTTCAGGTAGTCCTGGTCAGCGTCTACGCCTATGGCGAATGGGGGACCCATGCTTCTCCCGGCCCGTCTGCCCGCCTCCGCCACTGCCTCAAAAACGCCGAGCCCCGTGGCGCCCGCCGCCTGGTATATCACGCAGACGCCCTGCGTCAACATCACCTCTGCCGCTTGCTTGCCCTTGGCGGGGTCGTTGAAGGAGCCTGTGTAGACGTAGAGTATGTCAAACCTCACGTCTCTGCCGAATCTCTGCTTTATGTAGCGCTCGGCCCACCTCACGCCGTAGGCGTAGCCGATCTCGAACTTCCACAAAACAGGTATCTCCATCCCCAGCACGATGCCGACCTTTGTGCAGTTGTGGTTATACGCCGCGAGGGCCGCCAGCGCCCCTACAAGCGCTGAGCCCTCGTTTTCTCTGTAGAGCACCGACAACACGTTGGGTCTGTCTGGTATGTAGCCATCGATGATGGCGAACTTCATGTTGGGAAACTCCTGCGACACCTGCTTAACGGCGTCTGTCATTAGGAAGCCGACAGCCACAGCGATAACCGCGTCGCCGGACTTCGCCGCAGCTCTGAGGTTGGGCACGTAGTCGTCCTGCGTCTTGCTCTGGACCTCCTTGAGCCCAAGCCCGAAGTCCTTAGCGGCCCTCGACGCGCCTAGATACGCCATGTCGTTAAACGACAGATCCCCCCTCCCGCCTATGTCGTATATCACGTAGATGTTGCCCTTGGGCTTTGTGGTCTGGGTGATGGGCACAGTGGCGGTCTGCGGGGTGGTTGTCTGCGCTGGGGGTTGCTGTTGGAACGCCAGAAATGCGCCTATTGCAGCAATTATTACGACTACGGCTATTGCCAGCCAGAGTTTTGAGTTCATGTAGCGTAGAACGGACTATTTTTTATCTATTAGCGTCTTGGACGCAGGAGATATCCCGCGACAGCCCCCAGGACGAAGAAGAGGAGCCACAGCGCTACCCAGAGAGCCGCGATGAGGGGGAATGCGGAGAGATAGCGGCTCAGCCTAACAGCGTCAACAGCGACGTAGTAGAGGAGGACGGCTACTACAGGCACCATGGCGGCCAGCGGCGACAGAGCCACGCCGCGTCTCCTCTCCGTGAAGTATCCGTATATCAACCCGCCGAGTAGCGGCAACAAGGCGGCGTTGAGCACGTGGAGCGGCGAGGCGGCTCCCGCCAGCGGGATCAAGAGACCTAGGTACCTAATCCACCTTGACATACTCCCCCCTGACCCACGGCATGTACATCGCGTCGTAAAACGGGCTTAGAGGGTCGCCGTCAGGGCCTCCCGGCAACATCATGTAGACGCCGTCGCCGAAGGCCACTATAAACCTCACGCTGGGTCCATGCGAGACCTGGAACCCAGGAGCGACGTTGACCGTGAACCAGCTCCCCGGGGCCTCCACCTGTCTATAGTTGAGCCCTGGGAAGGCTGACCCGAGGACGTGCGTGAGGCTGTATTTGTGTAGCTGGCCCCACGGCGATGTCGCCTTCAACGCCTCGACCGCCGCCGCCTCGACTACGGAGCGGTTTACTAAACCGCGTTTAATAGAGGCAAGCGTCACCTCGAAAGGCACGAAGGTGGTAGAGACGTTGAACCTGCCCCATGTCAACTTCTGCAGATTGTAGAGAAAAGTGGCATACCTCGCCGCCGTCACCGAGTCAGTCCTCATGGCGCAGTCCCACCTATTGAGCTCCTCCAGCAACCTCCTCCCGCTCTCGCCGCCGTATTCCGCCAGAAGAGACTTGACGTCTCTACAGGAGATGTCCACGATGTCTCTCTGTATGTCCATGACGTCGCCCACTGTAATCTTCCCTCTTGCCGCCTTCTGGGCTATGAGCTCCATGATTCTGTCGTGGCGGTATCTATCCGCCCACCTCCACTGCAGGTAGACGTTGGCGTCGGCCACCTTGTTGTTGGCGGTGGCTAAATACGGCGGGTTAATATAATTCAAGACGCTGGGCAACCAGACGAACTTCGTCCACTCTCCCTCGCCCCTAGATCCGTTAAAGGGGAGGTAGCCCCCGTCTCTTATGGGGAAGTAGCCGCTGGCGAAATACGCAACCACCCCGTATTTATCCGCATAGACTGTGTTTTGGCTCGGCACCACGAAGTACCTCAAGCCCTCTAGGAACTCGGTTAAGTTCCTCGCCCTGTTCATGCGGTAGAGGGCCACGGCCTCCAGCGTTACGTTGTTCCCAAGCCACCTCATGGCGTATCTCTGCCCTCCATACTCCACCACGGGGCCGTGTATGGTCTCCAGCACCTCCAACGTCTTCTCCACGCATCTGTTGTTGAGGTCGCAGATCTTAAACGTCTCAGTCCGCCTCTCCGCCTCCAGCCAGGACCCCTTGTAGTAATACCGCGTGCCATTCCACACGTAGTAATAATAATCAATAACGTCGATCCCCGTGTTTGTAAAGCCCCACGCAACATAGCCGTTGGTGCCTATCACCACGACGGGAGCCCCGGGGAAGGCGACGCCCATCACTGTGTAGTCGGGCGTCTCGATCCTCTGGAAGATCCAGGTGGGAGGCACGGAGAGAGACAGATGCGGGTCGTTGGCCAATATCGGCTTTCCGGTTGCCGTGAAGTTCGGCGAGATAACCCAGTTGTTGCTACCCAGAGCCAGCCAAGTAGGCGAAAACGTAGCCTTGCGGGGCAGAATAGGCGTGTTGACCTCGCGGGGCAACGCCACTTCTAAAAACCGCGGCCCGAGGGCGTCGGCCAAAACCTTCAGCTCTAGATCGTCCTCGCCGCCGCTGAGACCCCAGGCGATCAGCTTAGCTATTGCAATGGTGTCGACGGGGCTCCAGGGCTCCGGCTTCTTGCCCAGCACCAAATACTCCACGGGCGCGGCGTTTTGGGCTAGGAAGTCGTTAACGCCGCGTGTGTACTCCTCTATTAAGGAGGCGTACTCCGGGTGGTTGGACTTTATGTAGATCCATGTCTTCTCAGCCGCCTTGTAGAGACCCCTAGACCTGAAGTATATGTCAGTATCCAGCGCGGCCTCGCCCAACAGCTCCGAGAGCCGGCCTTCTACGGCTCTCCTCATGACGTCCATCTGGAAGAGGCGGTAGTACGCATGTGCGTAACCCAGCTTGTAGAAAGCCTCCCTCTCGTCTCCTGCCTTAACCACCAACACGTAGTTCTCAACCGGCGCAGGAGGCGGCGGCCTCGCCACGGCTTTCATGGGGCCTTGGAAGGGGTCGGCGAACCTTAAGACGTAGGGAGGAATGAGAAAAATAATTGAAAGTGCAATAAAAATAACAAGTAAACCCACCCACCTCATAAGGTATTTAACATATCTCGTTTTTAAATATAGGTGACGAAGCTTACAAGGTCGGATCTGGTGAAGACGGCTGAGCACCTGATCAAGCCGAAGCTTCTGGCCGTCCTCGCCGTA
>JAVVGH010000008.1:0-15350 GCA_032249215.1 Pyrobaculum sp. | reverse complement strand
AGTGATGTCATTAATTGGCATAGACGACTTCAGACGCGTGGATCTCCGGGTGGCTAAGGTGATAGAAGCCGCAAAGGTGGAGGGCTCCAAGAAGCTGATTAAGCTGGTGGTGGACCTCGGCGCCGAGAAGCGGCAAATAATCGCGGGCCTCGCCGAGTATTACAAGCCCGAGGACCTGGTGGGGAAATACGTCGTGGTCGTGGCTAACCTCCAGCCCAAGAAGATGATGGGGCTTGAGAGCCAAGGCATGCTCCTGGCCACCTGCGACAAGCCGGTTCTCCTAACGATAGAGAAGGGCGGGGATGAACATGTGGGGGAGCGCGTCTGTTAAAGTACCCACCCACATAGCGATTATACCCGACGGGAACAGGAGATACGCGAAGAAAACAGGCCTAGACCTCTACCACGCCTACAGAAGAGGCGTGGAGAAGGTGCGTAGCTTCTTGACCTGGGCCTTGGAGTACCGCGAGATAAAAAACGTCACCTTCTTCGCCCTCTCCACGGAGAACCTTCAGCGGAGCAGACTGGAGCTCGAGATCCTCTTCAGAATATTCGAAGAAGAATTTAGACGTACGCTCGAGGACCCGCTGATACACGAAAACAAAGTCAGGATAAGGTTCATAGGCGATAGAAGCATTGTGCCGGGCAGAATCTCCAAGTTCATGGAGGAACTGGAGTCGCTGACCCGTAACTACTCCAACTACCACCTCACCTTCGCCCTGGGCTACGGCGGCAGGGCCGAGGTGGTGCGGTGCATAAAACGGATACTGACGGGCGAGGTGAAGATGGCCGAGATAACTGAGGAGTCCCTCTTCCAGTGCCTAGACACAAGGGACCTCCCCAACCCGGAGCCAGACGTCGTGTTGAGAACAGGCGGCGAGAAGAGGCTCAGCAACTTCCTGCTTTATCAATCCGCCTACTCGGAGCTCATCTTTCTAGATAAGCTCTGGCCGGAGATAGAGAAGGAGGATCTGGCATACGTCGTTGAGGAGTACTCTCGCCGCCAGCGCAGATTCGGCCGTTGATGGACCTCGGCCCGCTTTTTGTCTTCATAGCGGTGTTGATATCGCATCTAATACCCTTCCTCCCCCTCCCCGGCTACCTGGCCACAATAAGCTACGTCGCCTCTAGAAACGACCCAGTTAGCTTGGCTTCGGCGGCTTTGGCGACGGCGCTCGGCGCGGCGCTGGGGAAGCTCGCCGTGTTTCTCTACGGCTACGGCATAGGAAGGGCGGTAATGGGCGAGGAGCTGACCTACGCCAAGAAGTTCTTCGACAAAATCTCCAAGTGGGGGATCGACGTAGCCGTATTTATATTTGCCATGTCGCCGCTTGCAGACGACGTATTGTACATCCCACTCGGCGCCGCCGGCTACAGCATAAGGCGGTTCTTCGCGGCCCTGCTGGCTGGCAAGCTGGTGCTCGCCACGGTCCTCGTGGTGTTTGCAGACGTGGCATACGCCGCACTTGACCAGGTAGTGGGGGACGCCTGGCTCTCCTCCCTAATTCTCGCCGTTGTTACCCTGGTCGCGACTTTTCTAGTTTTGCGGATTAAATGGTCTAGGGTGTTAGCAGCCTACGAGTCCGGCGGAGTGCGTGAAGCGCTCAGGGCGATGTTTAGATCTATGGTTGGGAAATGATTTAAATTCCGCCGTTTCTCTCTGCGTGGCGAAGTTCGTCATCGGCTCGGCGTGGCCCTACGTCCAGACGGTGCCCCACCTGGGCAACCTCATAGGGTCCGTGTTGTCGGCAGACGTATACGCCCGCTACCTGAGGCTGAAGGGACACGAAGTGGTTTTTGTGTCTGGAAGCGATATGCACGGCACGCCTATAGAGGTGGAGGCGATCCAGCTGGGCGTCGACCCGGCGGAGTACGCCAGTAAGATGCACCAAGTGGTGGCGGAGCTGTTTAGGAGGTGGAACATCTCCTTTGACCTCTACACCCACACCCACTCGGAGACCCACATAAAGTTCGCCCAGGACTTCTTCCTCAAGATTTATGAAAACGGGTACATCTTCACCAAAGAGGAGGAGGTGCCGTACTGCCCCAGGGACAAGATATACCTACCCGACCGCTTCATAATCGGCAAATGCCCCTACTGCGGCTACGAGAGGGCCAGGGGCGACCAGTGCGAAAACTGCGGCAGGTTGCTCGACCCCAAGCAACTTGTGGAACCCAGATGCGCCATCTGTAGCTCTAAGCCCGAGTGGAGGGCGACGCGGCACTGGTACCTAGACCTCAGGAGGCTGGAGGACAGGATAAGGAGGTACGTAGAGGAGAACCCGCACCTGCCGCAGAACGCCAAGGAGATGTCGCTGGGCATGTTAAAGGAGGGTCTGCGGCCCCGCGCCATCACTAGAGACAACAGGTGGGGCATCCCGGCGCCGTTTCCAGGAGCAGAGGGGAAGACCATCTACGTCTGGTTTGAGGCTGTTCTTGGCTACATATCTGCCGTCATTGAGCACTTCAGACGGCTGGGGAGGGAGGAGGAGTGGGCCCAGTTCTGGAAAGATCCCGAGACCAGGGTGGTCTTCTTCGTGGGTAAAGACAACATACCTTTCCACGTCATTATACTCCCCGCGCTTCTCCTGGCAAACGGAGGCGGTTACACCATGCCGACCACCACGGCCTCCACCGAGTACCTGCTGTATGAGGGGGACAAGTTCTCCAAGAGCAGGCGGTGGGGCATCTGGATAGACGAGGCGCTTCAGCTCCTCCCCCCGGACTACTGGAGGTTCGTTTTGGTGTACATACGCCCAGAGAACAGAGACACGAGCTTCACCTGGTCCGTCGCACTGGAGATAATCAACAAGGTCATGAACGACGATGTGGGCAACTACGTCAACCGCGTCCTCTCCTTTATAAAGAGCCGGATGGGCGGCGTCGTGCCCCCGCCGGGCAGGCCAGCCCCCGAAGACGAAAACTTCATCGCAAGAGTCACCGAGCTGTTTAAGAAGGCGGAGAGGCACTACGACGCCATAGAGCTGAAAGACGCGCTCCACGCGCTGGTGGAGATCGCGAGGGAGGGAAACCGCTACCTAAACACGCGGGCCCCCTGGGATCTGGTTAAAACCGACGTGGAGGCGGCGCAGGCGGTGCTCCACCGCGCCTACTGGTCCCTGAAGATGCTTGCGGTCGGCCTCGCGCCTGTGGCGCCAGACGGCGCCTACCAGCTGTGGAGGATGATGGGCGAGTCCGCGGAGCTGAGGTGGGATGAGGCATATAAACCGCCGAAGCCAGGCGCCGCGCTGGGCGAGGTAAGGCCCCTCTTCAGGAAAATAACTGAGGCGGAGGTGAAGACGCTTCTACAAAAGCTGGAGGAGCTGAGGAGCCAGAAAGCCGCCAAGAAGTACCCCTGGGAGCAGGTTATTCTCTGACCTCGCCGTATAGATACACGGGGCTCGCCGCCACAAGGGTCACGTCGACAAACCTCCCCATGAGCCCGTCGCCGGATCCTCTCTTAACCACCACCTGTCTGTAGTCGCTGGCGCGCCCAACCACCAGCCCGTGATCCACCTCGTCCACAAGCACCGCATCTCTCTGCCCGACGCGGAGCCCGTTCCGGAGGTGGGCGACTCTCAAGGCGACTTGAGACAGGGTCTTGCTCCTCCTCTTCTTTTCGGCGTCTGGCACCTGCCGGGGCATCACCGCAGCCTCGGTGAAGGGCCTTGGGCTGAACCGCGCCACGTGGACCTTGTCGAACTGTAGCTCCTCCACCAGCCTTACGCTGGCGGCGAAGTCCTCCTCGTCCTCGCCCGGGAACCCCACGATGATGTCTGTGGCTATGAATACGTGGCCGCCCAGCACCTGCCTGATTTTACGCAAAAGGGCGCGATATTCGTCCACCGTATATCTCCTGCCCATCGCCTTCAACACGCGGTCGCTACCAGACTGCACAGGGAGGTGGAAGTACCTGTACACCCTGTGGTCCCGCTTCGCGATGTCCAAGAGCTGGTCGGCGAATTTCTCAAACACCCAAGGCTCCGACATGCCTATCCTCACACGATACTCGCCATCTACCTCGCGCAGAATCCTCTCCAGAAGGTCAGGCAGACTCCAGCCCGGTCTCCACCGCATATCAAAGCCGTAGGTTATGACGTCTTGACCCGTGAGGTATATCTCCCGCGCGCCTTTGGCCACGGCCTCCTTCACATGGCGAATCACGTCATCTGGATCTGCGCTCTTCACGTAGCCCGCGCCGCCTCTTGTGTACTTAGTGGCGCAGAAGGTGCAGTTGCCCAGGCAACCCACCTGGAGAGGCACGGTGTAGATGACGCCGCCGTCGTACCTAGGGAGGATCCTCATCTCCCTCTCCCGCCCGCCCTCCACCTCCGCGGGGTAGAGCAACTTGGCGCGGGGCGCCGCGGTCTTCACCGTGTACGGCCTAAGCCTGACGAGGCACCCGGCGACGACCATCTCCTTGCCTAAGGTAGCTAGCTCCCTAATCCTCGCCAGCTGTCTAACCTCCCCATCTTCCCTCACGGCGCAGGTGTAGACCAAGACGAGGTCTGCCTCCTCGGCCGTGGAGGCCTCCTCGTAGCCTAGCCTCTGCCTGATCACCTCTGCGTCTGCCTTGGCAAGCCAGCAGCCGTACGTCTCGACGTATGCCCTACCCACGGGAAACGTCCCCGAGACTGAGATTTAAGCTTGATGCTGAGGGCAAAGGGTTTTACGGTATATCGAATAGGAGACTTTGTTCTCCTCGAAGTCGCGTCTCTCGTCTATCTCGAGAAGACAGCCGCAGGCAGGCTCCACATATATCCTCCTCACTGAATACGTAGGCCCATCCGCCACCTTACGCATCCTCATCTCCCCCGACTCTATGGAATACGTCGCGACCTCCCCCCTCTTCACAAGCCTCCCCCACTTCTCCAGCAGGCTGGATATCTCCTCCGGCAACTCCCCCTCAAATATGTACGTCTTGCTTCTAATAACTTTCTGCATCAACTTTATTTACGACAGAAATAAAAAAGTTGACGTGCAAAAAATAAGGGGGAAGCTAGGCGGGGTGGAGATAGGCGACGGCCACCCCACTAGGATAATGGCGGTTCTAAACCTCTCGCCTGAGTCCTTCTACAAGGGCTCCGTGGCGCTGGGAGCCGCCGTGGAGAGGGCGTTGGAGCTTGAGAAGTATTCAGACTTCCTAGACGTAGGGGCCATGTCCACAGCGCCGTATCTAGAGACGTGGATCCCCCCCGAGAAAGAGCTGGAGAGGCTCAAGGCCGTCCTCCCGGATATCGTGAAAAACGTAAAGATCCCAATAAGCGTAGACACCTACCGGCCGCAGGTGGCGGAATACGCGCTCAAGATGGGGGCGTCGATAATAAACGACGTGACCGGGGGCTGGCTGTACCCAGATATGTGCCGCGTCGCCGCGGACCACGGAGCCTCCGTCGTGCTCATGGCAAGAGAAAAAACGCCCAAGAAAGGTCGGCAACCCATCGACCGCGTGTTGGAGGCGTTGAGGGGGTCTGTCGAGCGTTTTGAGCAGTGCGGCGTAGACCCCGAGAGGATCGCGGTGGACCCAGGCATAGGGTTCCCGCTTCTGCCCCCCAGAGATGAGCCGTACGTCGTGAGGGGCGAGTACAGACACGGCGACGAGAACTGGCCGTGGTGGAAGTGGGACCTCCACATAATCGCCAACCTGCCCAAGCTGAGGGCGCTTGGGAAGCCCGTACTGATAGGAGTCTCCCGCAAGTCCTTCCTAAGAAGGGTGGCGGGGGTGGACAGCCCGGAGGAGGTTCTGCCGGCGTCAGTAGCCGCGGAGGCGGTAGCAGTGCTTAACGGGGCCCACGTGGTGAGGACGCACAACCCCCGCGAGACGAGGCAGGCGGCGAAACTAGGCGAGGCGCTGAGGCTAGTAGACAGAGCCTAAAAACTCCAGCAAAAGCTCCACGAACTCTTTAGGCTTGTCTAGATACGCGGCATGTCCAGCCCCCCTCAGCATCGCTGTTTTCACGTTTCTGCCGCGTAGCACTTGGGCGTTGGAAGGCGGCGAGATCTCGTCTAGCTCGCCCCACACCGCGAGGATGGGGGTCTCCACCTCCTCAAGCGCCTTCAGCAACTCGCCGACGAGCCCCACGGGGCCCACAACCACGGCCGCCTTGGCGGGGAGCCTCTGGGCGAGATACCACAGCACCACCTCGCCCGAGGCGCTCGGCCCCACCAGCGGCGGATCCGCCAGGCCCAAGGCGTCGAGCACATGCCGCAGGAACCTGGCGTATTCAGGTCTAGGCGCGTGGAACCGGTCACTCTTTGTCCTCACGCCGTATGGCATGTCTACGGCGTATACGGCGTACCGCCGAGCCAACGCGTCAAAGACGCCGCACTCCACCCAGGTCTCTGCGTTGAAGGACCAGCCGTGTAGAAGCACAAGCGGCTTCCCGGAGCCGCCAGCTATAAGCCTAACCTTCCTGCCGGCGACGGTGATGTACTGCTCATTCATGTGCCGAGCGCGCCCGCATGAGAGAGAAGTTTTCGGACTCCCGTATCACCGAAACGCCGGTTCTGCTGGGGAACATCTCGATCCACACCACCTTGTCGGGCTTCGTCAAGTCCACCTTCCTGTTGACGGCCTTCGCCACGTATTCGATGACGGACACCCTGTCGAACTTCACGCCGCGTTTCTTCAGCTCTATCTTAAACGTCTCCTCCGGGGCTATGAGGCGCCCCGCAAGCTCGCCGACTGTCCGCTGTATCTCGTCGAGGTCGGTCTTAACCACGGCCATTATAGGCGTGGCTCTGAGCACGAACCTTGGGATGTAGTAGCCGCTGTTGACGACGTCTATGAGCATCTTTACAAACTCCACGGGGTCGCCCTCCACCTTCGCCGTGAGGAGGCCGTCGAAGCCGGTAAACCAGACCTCGTCCACCCTCCGCCCCACGATGTCGCCGATGCGATACAGCTCCTCCATGCAGAGTCTCTCTTGACGCCAGCCCGTGGCGACGACCAAGTTCCAGCTCATAGGCAAGCCCTCAACCAGCTATTTAAATTCACACCAAACGCGCGCCGACCGCGTTAACCTGTCTCTCTCCTGAGCTCGGGAGGTATGTTAATGATACATTGGGGCCACGTGGCGTTCTGCCGCCTGCTCAAAATCTCGATCTTATACGCGGGGTGAAGCTCTGAATGCATCCCGTGATCGGTGTCGATCACGAAGACGCCGGTGATTTTGACCACGTCGCCGGGGCACACGCCGCCTATAGGCCCGAGCACCTTCTCCTGGTCTGCGGGGACCACCTCTATGTGGAGAGTGCGGTGCCGCAAGATGATACTGCCAATGCTCAGCATGCTGGCGTTTTCGGGACGTGGCACTATGTTAAACGTGAAATCCCCGTCTCCAGATATAGAGATTTCGCCAGTGACCTCTCCGACCGCAACGGCGCAGGTCTTGACTATCCTGAGCCTAGCTGGCGAGTAGGTATTTTCAAAGACGTTGTGCGTGGGCGGGCAACCTGGGTCCACTTGTGCCCACCGGCTTTCGCTCCAACTAGCGGGTTGGAACGGGTAAAGCGCGGTTTTGAAGTTGTAGCTTAAGGCGTCGCCTCCGAGAGCTAGGCCTATCACCGAAAGCGCTAGAGCCGCCGCAGGTGGCCAGAGATCCCCCCTCCGGGTCCACATCAACATAACCACCAAGGCAACCACAGCTAAGGCTCCTGTTGCCGCCGCGGGAAAGGCGTAGAGGGCGAAGTAGTAGGCTAACAGCGCCACGACGCTGGCCATAAACCCAAGCACCTTGCGTCTGCTCCGTAGAGACACGTAGATGAGGTACGCATAAGGCGCCAGCAAAAGCCCGAAGACCACAAGCCCCGTCTCAATGCCGTCGCCCCCGTAGTACAAGATTGCGATTAACACCGCCACCAGAGACTCCACCGAGAAGAGAAACACAGAGGAGGCGAAAAGCCCCCTCCTCAGCCGTATCCAAGAAGCGGCGTAGGCAAACAGAGGTCTCACAACTAGGTGCAACACAGCAACTGTAAGAAACATGGACTGAGTGGCGAGTAGTATGGGCACTGCCAAGGCCATGGAGCCGAACACAGCCGCCGCGGCCCAAAGCGGCGGGTACAGCCAAGACGCCAGCAACAAGACGACGTCAGCTAGGCCGAAGCCGATAAATATACCAGGCGCGTTGACTAGAAGCGAACACGCAAGAGCGCCCAAAACTATAAAGACAATAAACCAACTGATCCTAATCTGTGACAACTCTAACATATAGTGAAGTATTTACACACTTTATAAATATTATCCATATCTAAATAGAGACGTTGCGGTTAATGAGAACTTGACCCGCCTAGGCGGCATTTCAGTACATAGATTTATAAATTCCGTTTAAGAGTCAGACCCGTGGAGGCAACGCTGGTTTTGCTTTCTATACTCACGGCGGCGGTGGCGGCGATGGGCTTTATAACATACAGGCTGATCAAGTCGCTGGAGCTATACCTGATCCCGCTCTACGCAGAGCTGGTGCGGAAGAGGGAGAGGGACTACGTGTTGGTGGAGTTCCTGACATCCCTCCTGGTCTCCAAGGGCCTCATCACAGCTGCGGAGGCCAGCGCCTTAAAGAGCGTGGCCGCCACGGGGCCCCTCACCGAGGAGGACCTAGACAGAGTAGACGAGATTCTCGACAAAGACCCCACCCAGCTGACCTTCGAGGAGTTGCTCGACGTGAAGAGGGTGGCGTATAAGCTCCTGGGGAGGCTAGACAGGAAATCGCTGAGACTCGGCATGAAGCTACTCCGCTACGTCTCCAGGATAGAAGAGGCTTTAATAGGCGGGATAAAGGCCGTGGCGGGTCAGCAGGCGGAGAAGGTGGAGATGTCGTACGACCGCGAGACCTGCACCGTGTATTTGGTCACCCATAAGCGCGACGGCTCTGTAGAAAGGGCCCAAGGCCCCGATGTAGACTGCGTCACTGAGACGCTGGCTGTGTTGAGGGCCTTGGCGAGGAGAAGCGAGAGCGTGGACGAGAAGCTGGCTGAGAAGGCCCTGGCGAGATACAGCCGGTGTAGAGACAGCGACTCCGCCGGTTGCAGGGCGTTGAAAGAAGCCTTGGGGCCGCTTGAGAAGAAATCCCTCGACATGTTGCTTACGCGGAGAAAGAACTCGGAGACGCGCTAGGGGACAAGCCGGCCGGGGTTCAAAATTCCTTTGGGGTCAAGGGCGGCTTTAAGCCTCCTATAAAGCTCAGCTGGTTTTTCAAGCTCTAGGTAACGTTGCTTCACAACCCCCGTGCCGTGGTGGTGGGAGATGGTGGCGCCGAACCTCTCGGCTTCTGAATAAACAGCATCCCATATCTTGAAATAGAGAGATTCGCTAGGCATAAAGAGTATTGTGAAGTAGAGACAAGCGCCGTGGCGGTAGATGTGGGAGAGATGCGCAGTGACGAAGTAGACGCCCTCCACTCCTCTCAGCGCCTCCTTCACCGCGCGGTGGAGATCCGCAACTTTGTCCCAGCTGGCGGCGATCTCCACCGTATCTACAATCAACCCCCTATGAAGGATCCTCGTGATGTGCTCTCGGTAGTTCTGCCGCTCCTGGAGCAGTTTATGAACCAACTCCGGCCCTCTGAAGCCCTGCCTCAAAATGTCAGAGACCTCGCTCCTCGCCGCCTCCAAGAAGGCCTTGCTTTGGGTTGCGAAGCGGAAGATCAACACGGCGCCTTCCAGCCCCGTGTAATACGCGGTCTCAAGCTCGTCGTATAACCTAACCATCTTAGGGGGCAGATCCAGCGACGCCAGCTTCTCCACGGCCTCGACGCCTTCCTCGAATGTGGGGAAAAGCGTAGAGTCCTCCCATATGAACCTAGGCAAGTCGTACAGCTTAACCTCAGCCGCCGTGATGACGCCGAAGGCACCCTCAGCCCCCACGAAGACCTTGGACAAATCAGGCCCGAGGGAAGACCTGGGCACTCTTCTGAAGCTCGTCCAGTAGACCTCTCCGGGGGGAGCCACAACCTCCAACCTACTCACCACGTCTTCCACGTTTCCGTAGCCGCTACTCGAATGGCCGCTACCCATCGTCGAGATGAAGCCGCCCAGAGTCGCAATGTCTATAGACTGCGGAAACTGCCCAAGGGTAAGCCCCACCTGGTTCAAGACTTGTTCAAGCTCCTGCAAAACAACGCCGGCCTCCGCAATGGCATATTTCTGGCGGCTATCGACTTCGCGTATTTTGTTGAGCCTTTTTAAATCAACCACGACGCCGCCACGCGGCGCGCTGGCGCCGGTCACCGAGCTCCCCCCGCCCACAATATTTAGAGGGACCCCCCTCTCGTAGGCGAATCTGACTAGCCTCACCACGTCCTCCACGCTCTCCGGAACCACCGCAGCCACCGCAGAGCCGAGGTAGCTACGGTTAATCCAGGCAAGAGGCCACCAGCTCTCCTGGACGTACCGGACGGGGGTAACTACACGGCCTGGAAAAAGGGCTTCAAGTTCTTTAAGAATTTCATTTTCCTCAGCCACGTCTCGAAGTTCCTCTTACAATATAAAGACTTGCCGCTTATCTGCGTAAATCTCCCGAGCGGCTTCCCCAGCTCCACAAGGCCGTCGCCGTAGGCGAGAAGCGACAAGACGCCGCGCGCCGTCCCTTCGTAGTCTTCCGGCCGCTCCACTGGGGCGTCAACCACCGAGGCTAAACAGCGGAGGAAGCTACCGAGCCTAGAGCCGCCGCCGTCTACTCTGACGCGCTCGGCTTTGTACCCGCCGGCCTCCAGGACGTATTTCACGTAGAAGCTGAGCGTCGCCACAACGGAGGAGAGCAACTCCTCGCGCCTAGTGTAGAGCCTCAGACCCATCAACGCGCCTCTGACCCAAGCGGCAGGTGGGTACTGAAGACCAGCGGGGGCGGGAAGCACGTAGAGGTACTCACCGCCGGGGTCTAGACCGCTTAGCTCCTCATAAGTCGCCAGGCCCAGCGAGACTAGGCCGTCTATAAAATGCCCAGCGGCTGGCAGATAGGCCTCCAAGCCGTACCTCGTATCTCTGCCCACCCTATAGAGGACCAGCGGGACTAAGCCCCTTCTTTCTGCGTACTGGACTGTGGGCATATCTACGAAAAGCCCAGTGCCCAGGGTTACCTTAACTACGCCGCGATTCGTCGCGCCTTCCGCCACAGCCGCCGCCTGTTGATCAGCTATCAACACGCGGAACTCCATCCCCTCAACGTCGCCGAACTCGCCGTAGTTGTCCACAACCTCCGGCAACGGAAGCTCCACGCCGATTAGCTCCTTGACAAGCGGGATAGGCTTGAAGCTCCTTGGGTGTATGAAGCCGCTTAAAGTGGCGTTGGTGGCGTCGCTTATGTACCGCCGCCCGAGTAGATACGCCACGAAGCCGTCCAAGGTCCAGAGGAAGCACGTACCCGCCTTCAGACAGCCGCCAAGGCCGCCGTCTCTATAGGCTCTTAGAAACTTGAAGAGTGGCGAATATTTCCTGAAGAGGATGCCGAGTTTAGGCAGGTGTTGCAACGCCGCAAACCTCCTGCCGTATAGGTCGTCCACCTCGCCGAAGAGCCAGGTGTAAACCGGCGTCAGGGGCCTGCCCCCTCTGTCCCACGCGACCACGGAGGCTCTGTAGGTCGCCACGCCGAATTTACGGACGCCCCGCTCCCTAGCCACGTTGAGGAAGTGTTTAATGGAGGCGGCGATGAGGCCCGGGTCCTGGGTCCCGTCGGGGGAAGTGACGTTGTCCACAGTCTCTCTATACCGCAGAGATAGCTCTTTGTCGTATACAAAGATCTTTATCTTAGTCGTCCCGATGTCAAGAACGCCGTACATACCTCAACGCGCATCCCTCCCTCACCTTAAAGACTGCGTATTGAGTAGAAACCTGCGCCTCGACGCCGCATATCTCCACAACGCCGGGAGCCGGCACCTTAACGACGACCTCTCCCGCGGTCACGCTCGGGAAGACCTCAAGCCCGCTTGCATATACCCTGAATCCGCCGCCTTCCAGCGCCTTTACGAAAAACTCCACGGCAAGTCTCATGTAGCTCACGTCGTCGATAACGACGGCGGAGTTGCCAACTCTATACGCCGCGCCCAGCCAGCTATGCGGCACAGCCTCGGCAATAACCAGCGTATCAACGTCGATAACACCCCTATCTGTGACGATTTGGGCCAGGCGCTCGGAACCCCGCAACTCCTTAACGACGGCCCGCTCTCTGCACCAGAAAGAGGGGCCAAACATCTCCACATCGACGCCGCCGTCTGAGAGCCGCCTCGCAAGCCCCTCAGCCCACTTGTTGCAGCCGTAGATGACCGCTCGCCTCCCAATACGCCACCCCAGCTCCGTCATCCTCATCGCGGTCCACAATGCGAAGACCCCCGCGGGCCTGGTGCCGAAGATCCCCAGCTCCGCCGGCGTCTTTTCCCTGAAGCCAGTAGCCTCTATTACAACGTCGCCGCAGAACCCGCCCCGGTCCGTCGCCACGCACTTCCCGTCAATAGCGGTGGCAGTGACGCCGAAGCGGACCCAGGGCCAGTCCCCAACTGCGTAGTCCTCATGTAGAATCCACACGCCGCCGGGCCTCTCGAGACGTTCCAACACCACCACCTCGTGGCCCGCGTCGTGGAGCTTCTCCGCGGCGTAGAGACCCCCAAGCCCCGCCCCTATAATTACAACACGAGCCATGACCCCCCGCCGAATTTTGTGATGTTTCTGGGCTCGACGCCCAGCTCTTCAGACATTACCTTGAGTACCTCCGCCATGCACCTACTGCCTTGGCACGGCCCCATCCCCATCCCAAACCTAGCCATAACCCCGTCGAGAGTCCGTGACCCCCTCCTCACGGCCTCCCTAATTTCGCACTCCGTGACCCCCCTGCAGAAACACACCACTTTTCCACACTTGGGATACGGCTTCGGCGGCGGAAGCTCCTCGGGCTCCCTCTTGGGCAAGCCGAGACCTTCCAGGGCCTTAACCACGTCTTCGGCGAGAGCCGGAGCCCCGGTAAAAGCCGGAGACTCAGTGCCCAGGATATGTACCGTCCTACCTGTCGATTTTACCACCACGTCGCCGGTGGGCGACAGAGGCCTGTTCCCTGCAAAGATCTTCACCGGCGTGAGGTTTTCGAAATCCCTGAAGTACTTCCCGAACCTCTTCACCAAAAGCTCGAAATCCTCTTTGCCTGTGGAGAAGTCCTCCTTGTCTCTCGCCTCGGTCAAGTTGGGGCCGAAAAGAACGGTGCCGTAGACGGTCGGAATGACGGCGCCGCCCTTGGTCCGCGGATGAGGCCTAAGCGTGAGAGGTGCCAGAATAGCCCCAACCTCCCTGCCGTGGAAAACCGCCATAACCCCCTTCCCCGGAGCGATATCCACATTGACGCCCAGTTTCCTGGCTATTTCGTCTGCGTACAGCCCCCCGGCGTTAACCAGATACCTAGCCAACAGCTCCCCACAGGAGGTACGCACCACTACATCGCCGGCCCCCTCCTCTACGTGATCCACACGGCACCCGAAGAAGAACCTCACGCCAGCCTCCCTCAACGCGTCATAGAGACGGTATAAGAGGCCGAAGGAATCCACCACCTTGTAGCCACGTACCAACACGGCGGTTGCGAATTTGAAATCCCGCCTGTACCCCCGGCACCTCAGACACAGAGCGGCGTCAATCCCGTGAACCCGCAGATAGAGAAACGCGGCCAGCACCACGGGCAACTTCCACCAGCTATCGACGGCAAGCAACGCCGGCACCTCTCTACACTCGACGCCAAGCCATCTGCAGATCTCCACGTACTTGGGGTTGCCGCGTCTCGCGAGGCGGCTTTTGTAAGAACTAAACGGCAACTGAATGACGTGAAGCACGCCGGCATGCCGCTTAGACACGCCCCACCCAGGCTCGGGATACCTATCCACAACAGCCACGGAATACCCCCGCCTAGCCAGCTCAAAAGACACGAAGAGACCCACCACGCCGCCCCCAATAACTACGACGTCGAAAACCACAACATAAAAATACTCGGCACTATTTATACATGCCCAAGTTCCCAAGCAAAGAATGGGCCGAGGCCTTCTGCCAAGCCCTCAACGAATCCACCGAATACAGAACATCCGCCTCTAGGTGGGAAGGCGACATAATCTTCCTGGCGGTGAATATACCGCCCGAGGTTGGGCAAGGCGACAAGGCGGCTATGAAGTTCCTCCTGAAACACGGCCAGTGCCACGGCGCGGAGGCGTACGTCGGAGACGCCGCAACCCGGGCGGACGCCCCCTACATCCTCGAGGCAGACTACAAGACCTGGCTAGACGTCATCGCCGGGAAAATCCAGCCCATACCCGCCATGGTCCTCGGAAAGATAAAAGTGAAGAAGGGGAGCTTCGCCACCCTCGCCCAATACGCCCCCGCGGCGCTGGCCATGATCAAGGCGGCGCAGAAGGTGGGCACACAATGAAAATCCCGATACGGATGAAAGCCGCCCTCTACAAGGCGCCTGGACAGCCGCTGGAGCTAACGGAAGTCCCCGCCCCGACCCCCGGCGAGGGGGAGGTCCTTGTGAAAGTCGCCGCGACGGGCGTCTGCCACTCAGACCTCCACATATTAGACGGGGAGATGATCCCCCCGCCGGAGGGCTTCATACTGGGGCACGAGGTGTCTGGCTGGGTCGTGGAGTTCGGCCCCCGTTGCGAAAACCCCCACGGCCTCTCCCCCGGGGATCCCGTCGTCGTTTCTTGGATAATTCCCTGCGGCAAGTGCTACTGGTGCGCCAGGGGACAGGAGAACTACTGCCCATACGCCGCGGCGAGGATGCCCGGCCTCATAGGCCTAAACGGGGGACACGCCGAATACATGACAGTTCCCGAAACCGCCGTATTCCCCATACCCAAGAGGGTTGACGTACACACAGCCGCAGTCATATCATGCGCATACGGCACCGCCTACAGGGCGTTGAGAGAGGCCGGGACCGGGCCAGGCACATCCCTCGTGGTCATCGGCGTCGGGGGCGTAGGCCTCGCCGCTGTGGAGCTCGCCGGCGCCCTAGGCGCGCGCCCCATAGTGGCGGTGGACGTGAGGGAACCCGCCCTCAAGAAGGCGGAGGAGCTGGGCGCGACGCATATGGTCGACGCATCCCGCGGCGATCCCCTGTCGACGGTGAGGGAGATCCTGCCGCAGGGCGCCGACGTGGTCTACGAGACTAAGCCCAACCCCGACCTCAAGCTGGCCCTCGAGACAGTCAGGAGAGGCGGGACGATAGTGGCGACGGGACTCGGCACATCCAACCTGGAAATCCCGGCAAGCCACCTAGTCATGAACGGCATAAAGGTAGTGGGTAGCCTAGGCTACAAGCCCAGAACAGACATACCAGAGCTCCTGTCCCTCGCCGCCGCTGGGAAGATAGACCCGCGGCGCCT